>JAOTZB010000215.1 GCA_029861625.1 Acidimicrobiia bacterium | reverse complement strand
GGAAGAATCGCACGCTGCGCACCGTCGCTCGGTTCGCCGACCAGTGGGACATGACGTTCCCCGAGACGCCGGCCGACTGGAAGGAGCTCGACGGGATTCTCCGATCGCACTGCGAGGCGGTCGGGCGCGACGAGGCCGAGATCGCTCGATCGGTGCACCTCGCCCTCGAGCCCGATGTCGATCTCAAGCAGCAGACGGCGCGGGCCCAGACGTTCCTCGACGCCGGCGTCGACATCATCGTGTGGTCCTTCCGCGGTCTCGTCGATCCGGCCCGGCTCGAACCCCTCGCCGACGCACTAACCTCCGACTAACCGAAATTGCGGTGATGGCGCGCTGTCAGCGCACCCAGCCCCCGCAATTTCGGAGCATCCCCCGTCCGCTTCTCCCGGTCACGCATACACGGGAGGAGGCGCGCCATGGAACTGGCCGCGCTGTGGCGACATCTCGAACGCCATCACGGGATCATCACGAGAACCGAAGCTCGAACACTGGGCCTCAGCTCGGGACAGATCGCCAGACGATTGAAGAGCGGGGAGTGGATTCGGCTTGCACCCTCGGTGTTCCGGTTCGCCGGCACGAAGCTGACCTGGCTCGGGAGGGCCCGGGCGGCGGCCGCGTCCACCGGCGGACTGGTGAGCCATCGTGCCGCGGCCGTGGTGTGGGGCGTCGACGGCTTCCGGGCCGGCCGACTGGAGCTGGTCGTTCCGCGAGGACGCATGCTCCACCGAGCCTCGTGCATCGTGCACGAGTCCACACAATTCGATCGTGCCGATGCCACCGAGGTGCAGTCGGTTCCCGTCACCGGCATCGCTCGCACCGTGCTCGACGTCGCGGCGGTTGTCGGTCCCCGCCGGCTCGAGTGGACCATCGACGCCGTGCTCCGCCAGCGATTTCTCGAATGGCCCGATCTCTACCACGTCCTCGTCGGGCACTCGCGGCGAGGACGCGACGGGTGCGGGCGTCTGCGGGCGCTGCTCGACGAGCGATTCGGTGAAACACAGATTCCCGACAGCAAGTGGAACCGGATGGTCGCCCAGCTGTTGGTCGACAACGGTCTCCCGATGCCAGCGGTGGAGCACAACGTGCACGGCGACGCCGGGCTCATCGCCCGCGTCGATCTCGCCTATCCGCGGGAGTGCCTTGCGATCGAGCTCGACAGCGCACGGTTCCATCTCAATCGGGACTCGTTCGAGGCCGACCCTCGGCGCAAGAACGGTCTGATGGTGCGCGGCTGGCAGGTGCTGACCTTCACGTGGTCGGACTACAGCGATCGTCCGAACGAGCTGTGTGAAACTGTCTCGGCCGCGTTGGCCCGACTCTGATCTCCCGAAATTGCGGTGGTGGCGCGCGCCGTAGGCGCGCCACCACCGCAATTTCGCATTCGCACCCGGCTCAGGTGAAGTCGTAGAGGCGCTCGGGATTCGTGACGAGTATCCGGTTACGGGTCTCCTCGTCGGGGGCGTAGCTTGCGAGCAGGTCGACGAGGTCGCCGTCGTCGGGCATGTGACGGACGTTGGGATGGGGCCAGTCGGTGCCCCACAGCACCCGGTCGGGCGCGGCGCGGATCAGGGCCCGCGCGAACGGCACGACGTCGTCGTACGGCGGGGGCCCGTCGGCCGTGAGGCGCTCGGCCCCCGAGATCTTCACCCAGGCACGCTCGTCCTCCATGACCTCGAGCAGAGCCTGGAAGGGTTCCTGTCCGACACCGTCGCCGGTCGGGACGCGAGCCATGTGGTCGATGACGAACGGGCAGGGCAGGCGATCGAGCAGCTCGGCATGGCCGGGCAGATCCTTGGCGTCGAAGTGCAACACGATGTGCCAGCCGAAGGGCGCCACGCGGTCGACGATGCGCCAGAACACGTCGAGGTCGGGTGCGCCGCCGAGGTGAGCCACGAAGTTGAACCGTGTCCCGCGGACACCGATGTCGTGGAGCTCGCCGATGTCGGCCTCGCCGAACGACTCGTCGATCATCGCGACGCCGGCGTAACGACCGTTCCCCCTGGTGATCGCGTCGGTCATCGCGGCGTTGTCGGTCCCGTGGCAGCTGGCCTGGACGAAGACCGCCCGGGAGAGCCCGAGTCGGGCCTGGAGGCTCTCGAGCTCGGCGATACCCGAGTCGGGCGGCGTGTAGGCGCGGTCGGCCGCGAAGGGGAACCTGTCGGCCGGTCCGAAGATGTGGCAGTGCGCGTCGCAGGCGTTCGGCGGCGGAGTGAATGCGAGTGGCGCGTGAGGATCGGGATGCGGCCCCGGGATCGGTTTGGTCACGCTTCACCTCTCTGTCCTCGACCGGCGAGCGGTCGGCGCCCGATCCCGGTGCTAGTCGGCCCGCGCGAAGACGAGCCCGTCCATCAGCTTGCGGGCGGTTCGGATGATGCCTGCCCGTTCGACGATCGGTCGACCGTCGGGATCCGTCCGGATATCGATCGCGGCCTCGAATGTGCCGGTCGGGTGCTCCAACACCACCGAGCGGTCGCCAGCGCTGCCGAGCACGTCGTTGGCCGGGCTCCCCGGGAGCAGTGCGGCGGTGGCGACGCTGACAGCGCCGAGCACGCCGATGGCGTCGTGGCATCGGTGCGGAATGAAGGTGCGGGTGGAGATCGCTCCGCCGTTTCGGGGCGGCGCCACGATCGTGAGCTTGGGGACGGTGGTGTCGGTGACGTCGCCGAGGCGCATGAGCTTGCCGGCCTGGAGCCGGATGTCCTCGAGGTGGGCTCGCAGCTCGACGTTCGCTTCGAGCTCGGCGCAGTCCTCGTAGCCGGCCACGCCGACCTCGGTGGCGCGCATCACCACGACCGGCATGCCGTTGTCGACGAGCGTGCAGGCCACCCCGGCGACCTTGTCGACCACGTTGCCGGTGGGGAGGAGCGCACCACACGATCCGCCCGCGATGTCCTCGAAGTCGAGGCGGATCGGCGCCGCGGTGCCCGGCACGCCGGAGATCGCGGTGGGACCGGCGTAGACCGGCATGCCATCGACGAGTGGGAGGGTCGCGGTTGCCACCGAGTCGGTGTTGAGCATGTGGATGCGCACCGACGTGTGCTCGCCCCGGGGCGAGAGGAGTCCGCGCTCGATGGCGAACGGAGCAACCCCCGCCAGCAGGTTGCCGCAATTCTGGCGGTCGGTCACGGTCGGCTGATCGACGCCGACCTGCAGGAAGAGATACTCGATGTGGGCGCGCGGGTGCTCGCTCGGTGCGACGACTGCAACCTTGCTCGTGAGGGGGTGAGCGCCACCGATGCCGTCGATCTGGCGAGGGTCGGGTGTCCCCATGATGCGCATCAGGAACAGGTCGCGCTCGTCGGCGCCGGTGGGGAGCTCGTCTCGCAGGAAGTAGGCGCCCTTCGAGGAGCCACCCCGCATGAGCATGCACCGCACGCCGTCGGCGGCGTGCTGCTCGCTCTGACGCTCGGTCATGTCGGCAGTCTGCCCGACGTCGACAGGATTGTCGACAATTTCGCCGGGTCCAGGTTCGTGCTCGCCCGTCGACGTTCGACGGTGCCTGACCCGCCTTCGTCTCTCACCAGGCGACTGCGAGCTGGTTGGGGCCACGGAAGGTGATGTTGGGGAAATACGTGAGCTCTTGGTCCTCGACGAGACGCAGGCTCGGGATTCGTTCCGCGAGGATCTCGGTCACCAGCTGGACCTCGAACTTCGCGAACTTGGCGCCGAGGCAGTAGTGCACACCCTTGCCGAACGAGATGTGGCGGTCGTCCTGTCGCCGTGGCCGACGCGGTCGGTGCCCATCATGTGAACGCGAGCGTGAACGAGTCCAGCGGGCCGAAGTCGAAGCGGAGCTCGTCGCCGGGCCCGATGTCGATGGGTCGGGTGAACGACCCGCCCAGAATCGTGTGTCCGGCTTCGAGGGTCAATCCCTGTTCGGCATACCGGCGGGCGAGCCAAACGATGCCGCGGGCGGGATGGTCGAGCACGCCGGCGGCCAGGCCCGTCTCCTCGAGAACACCGTTGCGGTAGGCGAGCGCACCGACCCACCGCAGATCGACTTCACGAGGCCCGACGGCACGGCCACCGGTGACGATTCCGGCGTCCGCAGCGTTGTCGGCGATGGTGTCGACCACCGTGCGGGTCCGGCCCGAATCGGGATCGCGCCGGTACGAGCGCGCCGCGATCAGCTCCACGGCAGGCGTCACGTACGCCGTCGCGTCGAGGACATCCTCGACGCCGAGCTCGGCTCCGCCCAGGTCCGTTGCGAGCACGAACGCCAGCTCGACCTCGAGCTTGGGGTCGCAGAAGTCGGCGGCTCGCAGCTCGCCGTCGGCCGGGAACACCATCCGGTCGGTGAGGAAGCCGGAGTCGGGCGTCGTGATGTTCATGGCGGTCTGCATCGCCCTCGACGTGAGCCCGATCTTGTGCCCGATCAGCGTCTCGCCGCGGCCGAGCTTGCGCTCGAGCCATGCCGCCTGGACGCGGTATGCATCGTCGATCGTCATCTCGGGGTGCACCGTGGTGGTCTGACGGATCTGGCGGCGGTCGATCTCGGCCTGATCGAGGAGCGCAGCCTCGGCGAGGGTGTCGTCGTCGGCGAGCATCACGACACTCGCCGGTCGGGCGATTCGGCGTTGCACGCTGTGCGCGTCGTTCGGATCATGATGCTTCCCCCTCGATCGCCCCGACCTGCGCCCCGATGTCGAGCGCGGCGAGCTCGTGCAGGTCGGCCAGCAGCTTCCGGAGCCGGACCGCGCCGTACTCCGCCTCGATCTGGTTGTAGACGGTCTCCGAGCTCGGCGCGATGCGGCGGACGACAGCGCGACCCGTCGCGGTGAGCGCGATGGTGGCGCGGCGCTGGTCGTGGGCCACGGCGCGTCGCTCGACGAGGTTGCGACCCTCCAGGTTGGTGAGAATGCGCGACAGGCTCGGCGCGAGCAGGAAGGTGTGGTCGGCGAGCTCGCCGACCGCGGTGGGCTCGTCGACTGCCGCCAGTGCACGGAGCACCCGCCACTGTTGCTCGGTGAGATCGTGATCGGTGAGCAGGGGTCGGAACCGTCGCATCGTGGCCTCACGCGCCTGGAGCAGCGCCATCGGCAGCGACTCGGTGAACGGCCGCATGGCGATGCCGTCGCCTGCGATCATGCCGTGCCGTCGACGGGGCGCCATCAGCGAGGCTCGGGGGCGACGATGTCGGTGCCGTCGGGGAACTCGTCGGCGATTGTGTTGCGCAACGTGCCGATCTCGGGCACCGAGATCTCGACGGTGTCGCCGGGTTCGAGCCAGACGGGCGGATCGTGGCGGGCGCCGGCGCCCGTCGGCGTCCCGGTGAAGATCACGTCGCCAGGGTGAAGCGTTGCGAAGGTCGAGAGATAGTG
The DNA here is from genome assembly GCA_029861625.1 of Acidimicrobiia bacterium. Taxonomy (GTDB): domain Bacteria; phylum Actinomycetota; class Acidimicrobiia; order Acidimicrobiales; family JAHEJN01; genus JAOTZB01. The sequence continues at coordinate 1,304 of JAOTZB010000215.1, read as the reverse complement.
CACCTGGTACTCGATCGGGTACTTCATGGTCGCCGGGGTGTCGTCCTGGCGCAGCTCGCCGTTGACCCGGGTGGTGAGCCGGAGCTGCTCGAAATCACCGATCTCGTCGATGGGTACGAGCCATGGCCCCATGGCGCCCGTCGACTCCCAGTTCTTGCCCTGGGTCACGTTGAACTTGGCGTGACGCACCCAGTCGCGGATCGTGCCCTCGTTCCCGAGCGTGAGCCCGGCGATGTGATTGCGGGCGTCGGCGATCGGGATGCGGCGACCGGGCGTGCCGATGACGGCGACGATCTCGCCCTCGTAGTCGAGCTGGGGGCTCTCGGGCGGTCGGATGAGTGCGCGTTCGTGGCCCGTGAACGAGTCGGGGAACCTGACGAAAACCGATGGGTATGCGGCGTCGGTCGCGTCGGCGTACTCCGCGCTCCGCCCGCCGTAGTTGACACCGATGCAGAAGATCTTCCGTGGCCACGGGAGCAGCCGTTCGAACGTGAGGTCGGCGAGCTGGTGGTCGGCGGGGTCGTCGACGAAGTCGCGGGCGGCGCCGAGCCGTTGTTGTTCGATCAGCCGACCGAGATCGTCGACGTCGGGAATCCGGCGGCCGAGGTCGACGACACCGGCCCCGTCGGCGCTGAGCAGGCCCCATCCGTGCACGGGACCACCGGCGGCGTCGGCACTGCTGTCGTGGGAGTAGGAGAGGAGCCGCATCGAGGGTCCTTGGTGCGCCGGCCGTCGGTGACCGTCGGCGCGAGATCGCGGATCGGGTTTCGGGTCGTCCCCCGAGATGCTACACATGTTAAACAGTTTCCACCTGAGCCGGAAGGCGCAGACCGGCGGCCCGCAGGTGCAGGGTCGCGATCTCGCCGCCACGAGGAGCGCTCGTGCCCCACATCACGATCGAGCACTCGGCGAACCTGACCGAGCATCACGACATCCAGCAGCTGGTCGACGCCGTTCACGGCGCGGCGCTCGGCCACGGTCTGGCTCCGCTCGACGGCCTCCGCACCCGCGCCGCGACCCGCGACCGGTACCGGATCGCCGACGGTGACCCCGACCATGCGTTCGTCGCCATAACCGCGCGGATCGGTCCGGGGCGCGATGCCGAGTCGAAGACGAGCTTCCTCGAGACGATCCTCGACGCGGCCGAAGCCCAGATCGACACCGCGCCCGATCCGTTGGCCATCGCGTGGTCGGCCGAGATCGTCGAGATGGATCCGAGCTTCCGGATCAATCGCAATCACGTTCGTACCCGCATCGCGGCGCGACGGGATGAAGCAGCCGGCTGATGGGTCCCGGTACGACAT
>JAOTZB010000214.1 GCA_029861625.1 Acidimicrobiia bacterium | reverse complement strand
ATCATCTCGGCCACCCGACACGAGGCGACCAACGTCGGTGTTCTCGTCGAGCGGCTCTCGACGGTGCTCGAGGACGACCTCCGATGGGAGCTGCTGTTCGTCGACGACTCCGACGACGAAACACCGGCGGTGATCCGGGGTCTGGTCGACGACGGACACCCGGTCCGCATGTTGCATCGACCCGTTGGAAGCCGACCCGGGGGCCTGTCCGGCGCGCTCACATTGGCGCTCAACAACACCACCTCACCGATCTGTGTGGTCATCGACGCCGATCTGCAACACCCGCCCGAGCTCCTCCCTACGCTCGTCGACCTCGTGCGCGACGGCGAGGCCGACGTCGCAATCGCGTCGCGGTACGTGACAGGTGGTTCCTCGGCCGGTCTCGACGGTCCCGTCCGCCAGGCCGTCTCCCGGGCCGCCGTGCTGGTCGTGAAGCTGTTCTTCGCCGACCTCCGGGCCGTCCGCGATCCCGTCTCGGGCTTCTTCGCGCTGCGACGCGAGGTCGTCGACGCGACGACCCTCCGTCCCGAGGGTTTCAAGATGCTGGTCGAGGTGCTCGTCCGGGCCGACTGGGACGAATTCGCCGAGGTGCCCTACCACTTCGTCGGGCGAACCATGGGCGCCTCGAAGACCAGCCTGAAGCTCGGGCTCTACTTCCTGCGCCACGTGCTCCGCCTCTGGCTCGAGACCACAGCCCCCCGCTGGATGAGCCGGATGGGCAAGCAGAACCCGGCACACGCTCCCGGTCCGGTCCTCACCGAAGCCGACTTCACGTTCGCCGACCAGCGGTCGTCGTGACGCGTCTTCGGATTCTCGAGGTCGCCAGCGAGCTCCCGCCTGTCCGGTCCGGAGTCGCCCGTGCGGCCGGACGCGTCGTCGAGGGACTGCGCGTCCGGGGGCACCACGTCGACTGCCTGAGCAGCGTCGACGCGTGGCGCTTCAGCGTGGGTGAGTTCCGGTTCAGCGCCCTCGGGGCCCGCTGGCTCCGGCTGCAGCGCCTGGTGCAGGGCTACGACCTCGTCCATCTCACCGGCCCGGCCCCGTTCATCGCCGATGCGCTCCTGTTGCGCTGGCGGATCGCACGCGGCGACCGGCCGCCGCTCGTCTACACGCACGGGTTCGACCTCGTGCTCGAGGGTCTCCGCCGGCCCAGTCACGTGTATCGGCGCGCGGTGCGCTCGCTGATGAACACCGCCGACGCGGTCGTCGTCACGACACCTGGCTACCAGGCCCGGTATGCGTCGTTGCGGGTCGCGCCGGTGGTCATCCCGTGGGCGAGCGAGCTCGAGGTCGTCGCCCGGAGCACGCCACCGTTCGACGGGTCCGGCCCGCTGCGGGTGCTCTTCGTCGGCCAGCACCGGCCCTACAAGGGCGTCGACCGGCTGATCGACGCCGCAGCCGGTCTCGACGATGTCCATCTCACGATGATCGGTGGTGGCTCGGGCGCCCCCGGCGACACGGCCCGGATCGCGGAGCTCGGCGCAACGAACATCACCCACCTCGGACGGGTCGGCGACGACGTCCTCGAGCAGCAGTTCGCCGACCACGACGTGATCTGTCTCCCGTCGACGAACGAGAGCGAGGCGTTCGGGATCGTGCTGCTCGAGGGCATGGCCTCGGGCTGTGCCGCCGTCGCGTCAGACCTTCCCGGCGTCCGTGACGTCGTCGGCGACGCGGGCCTGCTCGTGCCGCCACGCGACACCGGCGCGCTCCGAGCGGCGCTCGCACGCCTGGCCGCCGATCCGGGGCTGGTCGCCTCGCTCGCCGCCGCCGGACACACCAGCGCGGCGCGGTACTCGTGGGAGGCGACCACCGACGCCTACGAGCGTCTCTACCTCGACCTGGTCAGCTCCTCGTAGAGGGCCCGGGCTCGGTCGACTTCGGCGGCATGCCGGGGCGCGCCCAGTCGCTCCCGGGCCAGGGCCGCCGCCTCGTCGCGCCCGGCGTCGGGCACCGGGACGCCGCGGGACTGCACCTGGTTCGGGTGGACCTGGGCGTGACGTCGCCGAACTTCGAGCTCGACGTCGGAGCGGAACGACTCGGTCGTCGGTGGTGCATCGAAAGCCGACCCGTACCGGTGATTCAGGCGGGACACGATGTCCGGCAGCGATGTCCGGACCTCTTCGAAGCCGACGACCGTCAACCGATGGGCCCGGCGGACGAGGCGGCTGTGGTAGTGCAACCACTCCCACAGCACGGTCGACGCCGGCGCGGCAGGTTCCCACACGAGGTACGAGGCGAGGCAGTCGACGGGCTCTCGCACGACCACGAGCGTCGGCACGCTCCGGGAGATCGCGACGTCGAGGATCGAGAGGTTGTGCACATGGTTGGTGATGACGATCGGCTCGGATTGGGCCAAGCGGAGCGCGTGAGCGGCGAAGGTGGTCCCTGATCGGGGGAACCCTTCGACGACGAGGTCGGTCCGGGCGGTGATCGCCCGGGCTGTGCCCTCCGGGGTGAGGCGCAGGTACAGCGGCAGCAACACCCGGTGGTCTCCGATCAAGAGCTTCGCGCGGCGCCTCACCGTGATCGCTGCAGCCTTCGCCTTCGCCCTCGCTCCCATCGGGGAGTTGTACACCTTCGCTCCTTGGGGTTCGAATCAGGCGCCAGCTAGAGTTTCTCTCCATCGTGAAGAGGGTGACTCGTACCGACCCGGTCGATACGCCGGACGGCGCGACCGGACCGGCACAGGTCACTCGCGGGTCCCTCGCGCTCGGCCTGTCCGTCCTCTTCACCGCGGTCGGTGGCCTCCTCTTCTGGCTCATCGCCGCGAGGCTCGAACCGGCGGCGACCGTTGGCCGGTCCCAAGCGCTGTTCCAGGTGCTGGCCTTCGTGAACTATGTGGCGAATGTCGGGCTGCCGGTCGCGCTGGCGCGATACGTCGGGCGGTCCGAGTCCCGGATGGCCAACTGGATGATCGACCTCCGGGCCGTGCTGGCCGTCGTCACGACCGGAGTCTTCCTCGTCGCGGCAGGTTCGACCGATCTCGTCGAACCGCTCTGGTCACGCGGCTATGTCTTCGGCTGCGCAGTCTTCGTCTTCGTCGGCGTCGGCATGGCACTCGCCGTCCTGGCCGAGATGCGGCTCATGACACTTCGAATGTGGACAGGAGTCGTCTCGCGAAGTGCACTTGCCGCGCTCCTCCGCCTGCCGCTCGTCATCCCGTTGGCCCTCGGATGGGTGAGTGTCGACCATGCGTCGCTCTGGCTCTTCGTCATCGCGACCGTTCCGATCGCGGTCACGGGATACGCGGCCGTCCTCTACCTACGGTTGACGCGCGACCGCGATCGGGGCGCTCGGTACCATGTTCGGCCGCCCGAGGGGGCGCGGCACGTCGTCCGGTTCGCCGGGGTCAACTGGCTCGGGCTCCTGGCGACTCAGGGACCGATCTTCGCGGTTCCGGTGGTCGTGGCCTTCACGGTCGACAGCGCGACCAACGCACCCTTCTTCGTGGCGTGGAGCTTCGGCGCAATCGCCTTCTTGATCCCACAGGTCATCGGTCAGGTGACGCTCAGCGAGGCGAGCCAGGAAGGCCACATCGATCGCAAGCTGTCGCACGCCCTCAAGCTCGCCTTGCTCGCCACGTGCGCCGCATCGGTGGTGGCCCAGTTGTTCTCCGGCGTCCTGGCCTCGGTCTACGGCGCCGAGTACGGGGACCTCGCGGTGCACACCCCCCTGCTCGTCGGTGCGAGCATCGCCTGGTCCTACACGTCGCTCGCCCTCACGGCCGCTCGCATCACCGATCGCATCGCCGAACTGCTCATCCTGAGCGTCTTCTTCCTCTGCGCCACGATGATCCCCACGCTCGTCCTCACGCCTGGTCTCGGCGCCGACGCCGCGACATGGTCGTGGTTGGGTGGGAACGCCGCCGCAGCCCTTCTGGCGGCCGTCATGCACTACCACTGGCACCTCGGCGCCCCGGCTTCCGACCCTCTCGACGCTCCCGCGCCGAAGGTCGATCGATGAGTCAGCCCGCCACGACAGCACCAGCCGCTTCCCAGCCGGTCCGAGCGCATTGAGGCTCCCCACGGCCGGTGGTGCCGTCCGCCGACGCATGGCGGCATTCTGGGCGACCCGCCATCGCAGCCTCTGGCCCCTCGGGTTGGGTCTCACCGTCGTCGCAGCCGGCGCGATGTGGCGGAACGACCCCACCGTCTGGTTCGCCGACAACCGGTTCGAGCAATACGACGATCCGAGTGGCCGGCTGGCGAGCATGTTCACGCTGTGGGACTCGGGCCGTGGGCTCGGCACGATCCGGACCGACCTGTGGATCGGCACCACCGTGCCGCTGGCCGTCCTTCGGGGCGTAGGGCTCCCGATCGGTGTCACCCAACACCTTTGGCACGGCGCGCTGCTCGTGCTCGGTGGCGTCGGCGCCGCCTCGTTCCTGCGATGCTTTCGACCACGAATCGGGCTCGCCCATGTGATCACCGCCGGTGTGTACATGCTCGGTCCCTACAGCGCCGGCTTCTTGTCGCCGTCCAACCTGTACGTCAACTACGCCGTCGCCCCGTGGATCTTCGTGATCTTCCACCGCGGCATCCACGACGAGCGCCGGTGGCGATGGCCTGCGGTCCTTGCACTCGTGCTGCTGGCGCTCGGAACGGCCGATCTCCCCGGAGAGTTCTTCGTCCTGGTCTACTTGGTGCCGATCGCCCTCTACGCCGTCCACGTCGACCGAACGACGACCTGGGTGCGGGTCGGTTCCTGGGTCACACGATCGCTGCTGCTCGGGCTGCTCACCATGGCCGGACCCTTGTACGCGTTGTTCGAGGGGCGCGAGTTCTTCGCCCAGCGGCTACGTGAGACCGAGCTGGCAACCAGTCTCAGCGGCAACTCGTCGTGGGCCGAGTCCTGGCGTGGGCTCGGAGGTTGGCTCCTCTACTTCCGCGACGGTGCTTCGTTCGCCCGGCCCCAGACGCTGGTGTTCCTCACGGGCGCAGTCGCGATTCTCGTCTCGTTCATCCCGCCGCTGCTCTCCGTGATCGCCGTCGGTTTCCTGCGCCATCGCGATCGTCTCCTCATGGGCGCCATGGTCCTCACGGGTGTCACGATGATGGTGGCGCTGTTCCCCGCAGATGACCCGTCACCGTACGGCCGTGCCCTCGAATGGCTGTTCGACAACGTCCCGCAGGCAGCACTCGTCCGGAGCAGCTACAAGGCCGGGTCGGGGGCGATGTGGGGCATGGCCGCGCTCTCGGGGATCTCGATCGCGGCGGGCTGGCACCACGTCCGGGCGTGGGAGCAGGCGCAGCCGGCCGGCGACCGTCTGCCCCGGGCGTCGGTCGGTGCGATCGTCGCCCTCGGACTCCTCGCATTCGCGGTGCTCGCGCAACCCTTCTGGCGGACCGGCCTGTACGACGACGAGCGCCTCGACGACACCCCGGCCTATGTCGACGAAGCGATGGAGCATCTCGATGAGCTGCCGGGCGACGGCAGGCTGCTGTTCGTTCCCGGTACCAATCGGAGCCAGTTCCGCTGGGGCCATGTCAACGACGACATCCTCGACGCCTCCCTGTCGCGCCCGCAGCTCGTCGACGTGCCCGTTCATCGATCCGCGCCCATCCCCGCCGACATCCTCGACGCCGTCGACGACAGCCTCGTGAACGGTCGCTACGAGAACGGAATGATCACGCGGTACGCGGCGCGGCTCGGCATCGATCATGTGGTCATCCGCAACGACTTCACCTGGGAGGACAACGAGCAGCCCCGACCGGCGTCGTACCGTGATCTCAGGGCCGACCCCGGTCTGGAGCTGGTCGCGACGTTCGGGCGTCTCGGCGAGAACACCACGAGCCCCCTCGATGCCGGATTGCGGGCCGAGGGGGAACGGCTCCTGGCACCGATCGAGGTCTTCCGTGTGCGCGATCCCGGAACGGTGGTGCACCTGCAATCGGCGACCGCCCCGCTTCTCGTGGCCGGCGACGGTGCTGCGCTGCCCGCGATCGCCCGTCGCGAGCTCGCGGCTACCGACACCTCCCTGCGGTTCACCGGCGAGATGGATGGCGAAGCACTGACCGTCGCACTCGAGGCCGGGTCTCCTCTCCTGGTCACCGATACGAACCGGCGCACCCTCGAGACGATCGCGACCCAGAGCCGCGAGTCCTTCACGCTCTCGCCCGACGCCGAGCTCGACCGCGACCTGACATCGTTGTTCCCGGCCGACGGCGCCCAAACCGTCGCGAGCTACGGCCCGGCGTCGACGGTCGGCAACGCCGGCGAGTCCGATCCCGCCGGTGCGAACCAGCCGTGGTACCGACCTGCGCTGGCGGTCGACGGCGACCCGCGGACCGAATGGCGCAGCGCGGCCCTCGACCCGGTCGGTGAAGGCATTCGTGTGGAGTGGTCGGTGCCGGCACCGGTCGGCTCGCTGACGGTCACCCCGGCCGTCATCGAGACCAGCCGTCGCGAGATCAACGAGCTCCGGGTGACCACCAGTGCCGGCGAGGAACGCATCGTCGCGATCGGCGAGGGCCCGGCCGCCGTCGCCCTCGGCGGCGAGCCCGTCGACTGGGTCGAGGTGACGGCTGCGTCGGTACGCGGACCGGGAGGCGACATCGGCATCGTCGACATCGAGCTCGACGGCGACCCGGGGGCGCTCGCGGAATGGATCGTCCTGCCCGACGACGTCGCGCGAGCAGCCGATGAGCTGCCGGCGCTGGCCGACGCGCTCTCGGCGGCGCCGGTCGGGTTCGCGTTCGAACGCCTCGACGGCGACGGACCGGTTCCGGTCGAGGCG
>JAOTZB010000213.1 GCA_029861625.1 Acidimicrobiia bacterium | reverse complement strand
AGGCGAGGACACCCCGTCCGACGACGAGGCGGCCACCGCCCCGGACGACGAGGCGGCCACCGACCCGGACGACGAGGCGGCCACCGCCCCGGACGACGAGGCGGCCACCGCCCCGGACGACGAAGCGATGGTCGACGAGTCCGGTCCGCCGGAGGAGGCGGCCGGCTTCGACGGCGAGACGATCACGCTCGGCTATCTGACCGACCAGTCGGGTCCCCTCGCGATCGTCGGCAACAGCATCCTGACCGGGTCCCAGGTGTACTGGGACGCCGTCAACAGTGAGGGCGGCATCGCGGGCATGTACCCGGTCGAGCTCGAGGTCGGCGACACCCAGGACTCCGAGGCGACAACGGTTCAGGAGTTCCAGCGCATCAAGGACGATGTCGTCATGTTCGCCCAGGTGCTCTCGACCCCGCCGACCCAGGCGTTGCTCGAGTTCCTGGAGGAGGACGGCATCATCGCGGTGCCCGGTTCGCTCGCCGCGCAGTGGGCGTCCGAACCGTTCCTGTTGCCGAACGGCACGGCGTACGAGCTCGAGATGATCAACCTGGCCGACTGGTACGTCAACGAGTCGGGTCTGGCCGGCGCCGACGACACGTTCTGCGTGATACGCACCAACGACAAGTACGGCGAGGACACCATCAGAGGTGTCGAGTTCGCCGGCGAGCAGCTCGGCTTCGAGATCGCCGAGGAGCAGACCCTTGCTCGGGGTGACACTGCGTTCACCGCCCAGGTCACGGCCTTCGCCGACGCCGGATGCGATGTCGTGTTCACCATCACGGTGGCATTCGAGACCAACGGTCTGCTGGCCGAGGCCAATGCCCAGGGATTCGAGCCGCTGTGGCTGGGGGCGCTTCCTTCCTACGTGAGCCTCCTCGCGTTGGGCAATCCCGACCTCTACACGAACTTCTACGTGGCGCTCGACACACCCAACTTCACTGACACCGACGTGCCGGGGATGGCCACGTTCCTGGAGCGGTGGGAGGCCTTCGGCGACGGCGATCCCAACACCTTCCACCTGTCGGGCTACTTCCAGTCGATCGCGATCCACGCCCTGCTCGAGGACGCCGTGGCCGCCGGCGACCTGGGTCGCGACGGCCTCCAGCAGGCACTGGCCGACCTCGGTGAGGTCGACGTCCAGGGTCTGGCCGACAACTACGTCTACGGCACGCCCGAGAACCGGATCCCGGCTCGAGCGAACAGGATCTATCTCTTCGACGTCGACAGCCCCCCGAATCTGGTGACCGAGGTCGCCACCATGGAGTCTCCGCTCACGGAGCAGTTCGTGCCCTGATCGGAACGTCGTGATCGCCGGCCGGAGCGGCGGCCGGCCGGCGACCGCCATAGTGTCGGCCCATGCACTTCTCCTTCTGGGCCACGAGCGGCAATTCGTGGGACGACATACTGGCCGGCTGTCACCACGCCGAGACGACGGGGTGGGACGGCGTCTGGGTGCCCGATCATTTCATGCCGCCACCGGGTGGCTACGGCGAAGGGCTCGGGAGCAGCGACGGCTCGGAGCTGGGGCCGGTCCACGAGGCGTGGGTGCTGTTGGGTGCGCTCGCGGCCGTCGTGCCGCGCGTCAGGGTCGGGGCCATGGTGAGCGGCATCACGTATCGCCACCCCGCCGTGCTGGCCAACATGGTCGCCACGCTCGATCACGTCAGCGGCGGCCGGGCCGTTCTCGGCATCGGCGCCGGCTGGCAGGAGAACGAACATCAGCGCTACGGCCTCGCGCTCGGGTCGCCCGCCGAGCGATCGGATCGCTTCGAGGAGGCGTGCGAGGTCATCGTGGGGCTGCTCACCGACCGGCGGACCACCTTTGCCGGCCGCTACTACCAGCTCGACGGCGCGCCGATGGAGCCCAAGCCGCTCCAGGATCCGTTGCCTGTCGTGATCGGCGGCGCGGGCGAGCAGCGCACGTTGCGCACCGTGGCCCGGTGGGCGAACGAGTCCAACGTCTGGGGCGGCCCCGACGTCCAGCGCGAGAAGGGTGAAGTGCTCGCCCGCCACTGCGACGACGTCGGGCGCGATGTGGGCGAGATCCGCCGCACTGCCGCCGCCATGTTGACCATCACCGATGACGAGGCCACCGCGGACCGCATCAGCGCACCGATGGCCCACCGCGGTGCGCTCGTCGGCACGATCGATCAGCTTCGCCGCCGGCTCGACGAGTTCGCCGACGCCGGTATCGACGAGCTGGTCGTGCCCGACTTCAACCTCGCGCCGGGAGAGCGCGAGGTCATGCTCGACCGGTTCATGGAGGAGGTCGTGGGTCGCTGACCTTCTCCCGGTCCACGAGACGACTCCGGCTCGGCGGCGATACGGTCAGCACATGCCGAACGATCTGGTCCTGAAGACCGCGAACACCATCCACCGCACGCTCTTGAAGGTCACCGGTGGCCGTATCGGATGGAGAGCGGGCAAGATGCCCGTGCTCGAGCTGACGACCACCGGTCGCAAGAGCGGCCAACGGCGCACCGTGATGCTCACCACGCCGTATCAGGACGGCGACTCCATGGTCATCGTGGCGTCGAAGGGCGGCGATGACCACCATCCGGCGTGGTTCCTGAACCTGCGCGACGACCCGGCGGTCGAGGTGAAGACGCAAGACCAGCCGACGCACGCGCGGACGGCGAGAATCGCCACCGCCGACGAGCGGGATGAGCTGTGGCCGGTGATCACCGAGAAGTACGGCAACTACGGCGACTACCAGAACAAGACCGAGCGCGAGATACCACTGGTGCTCCTCGACCCCGTGAGCTGAGCCTCCTCGGCCCCGTCGACATCGGGCGATCAGTCCGGATCGATCACGCCGGCCAGCTCGAGGATTCGCGTGGGCGGCAGGTACTGCTCGGTGACCCGCGCGCCGAGCGGCGCCAGCGCGTCCTCGACGGCGTTGGTGATCGCGGCCGGGGCACCGATCATGCCGCCTTCCCCCACGCCGCGGAAGTCGTTCTCGCCGGCCGAGAGCGTCTCGATGTGGTGGACCTCGATGTCGGGGATCTCCATGGCCGTGGGGATCAGGTAGTCCATGTAGGTGGTGGCCTGGACGTTGCCGGCGTCGTCGTAGGCGCTGTTCTCGTACAGCACGGCGCCGATGCCCTGAGCGACGCCGCCGCGCACCTGGCCGTCGACGATGGCGGGGTTGATGACCGGGCCGCAGTCCTCGACGACCAGGTAGCGGGGGATCTTCACCAACCCGGTCTCGAGGTCGATGTCGACGAAACACACATGCGTGGCGGTCGACCAGCCACCGTCGCCGTGACCGCGGTACGTGGTCGTCTCGTCGAAGGGCGCGCTGCTCGGGTCGCCGCTCTCGGCGGCCGCGGCGCTCGCGACCTCGGCGTAGGAGAGTCCCCTGGACGGCACGCCGGCGACGTGGATGTTGCCGTCGACTATCTCGATGTCGTCGGCCGCCGCCTCCAGGAGCTTGGCCGCCTTCTCGACCACCTTCCGGCGCACCTCTCGCGCCGAGTACTTGACGGCACCGCCGCCGAGCGGGCCACCCCGACTACCACCCGTACCGGCGATGCCGAACGGCGTGCGGTCGGTGTTGCCGTACACGAGCTCGACGTCCTCGAGTCGCACGCCGAGCTCGTCGGCGGCGACCTGGGCATAGGTGGTCTCGTGGCTCTGCCCGTGGGGCATCTGCTGGGTGTAGATCAGCACCGACCCGTCGGCCTCGACGGTGGTCCTGGCGTCCTCGAACGTCATCATCGACGTGCCGGGGTTGACCGAGTCCCAGTAGTCGGGCGGGCCGGGTGCGGCCTCGTGGTACGACGCGATGCCGATGCCGAGCTGGTGCCCGACCGCCGCGGCTTCGACTCGTTGCTCCTCGAACGCGTCGAGGTCGACGAGCTCGAGCGCACGTTCGAGTGTCCTCTTGGTCGACATCGTCTCGTCGATGGTGGGGCCCGTGACCATCGCGGTCGGCATGTCGGCCTCGTCGATCATGTTGCGGAGCCGCACCTCGGCCGGGGACATCCCGAGCTGGCGGGCCACGATGTCGATCATGCGTTCCCGGGCCCAGGTCTCGTTGGCCCACGGGCCCCGGTAGGGGATGTACTTCCCCTTGTTCGTCGCGACGACCCGAGACCTGATCTCGAAGGCCTCGAAACGGTACGAGCCGGGAAACATCACCATCATGATCCGCGTGGTCAGGGGCGCGCCGACGGGGAAACCGGGGTAGGCGCCCTGGTCCACGACGAGGTCGGCCCTCATGGCCCGCATGCTGCCGTCGTTGTCCACGGCGATGGAGACCGTGATCATCTCCTCCCTGGCCTGACCGCCGTCGGTGAGGTTCTCGACCCGGTCCTCGATCCACTTCACGGAACGGCCGAGCTCGATCGCCGCGGCAGCCAATGCGACGTCCTCCCTGGCAATGGAGCCCTTCGACCCGAACCCGCCACCGATGTCGCGGGCCATGACGGTGGGGTAATCGTCCTTGCCGAGCAGCCCCAGACCGATGCGGTTGGCGTGGCCCACGAACGAGCGGTCCTTCTTGAGCTGTGCGGCCGGACCGGCGTTGTCCTGCTTCTTCAGGCTCTCGGCGTTGGCCGACACGAACTCCCTGGCCGCGCTCACGAACGCGCCTCGTCGCTGCTTGTTCGTCAGGAAATCCTTCAGGGAAGTCGCCGCCGACTGCTTGCCCGTGAGCGCGGCGGTGATCCACCGCAACATGTGGGTGGACTGGGTGGCGTTGTGGATGGTGAGGTGGCCCGTTGCGGGGTCGACCTCGATGACGCTGCCGCGAGTCTCCATCGGCTGGTTGGACTGCCGTTGGCACGAGAGCCGTTCGGTGATCACACGATCGGCCGACGCGAAGACGGCATCGACGTCGCCGAACGTGTCGGTGTGGTCGTAGAGCAGGTTGCCGTCGGCCTTCTCCCACAGTGGTTCCGAGCCGTGAGCGAGCGCCTGGGCGATGGTGGCCACGGGCGGGAGCGGTTCGTAGTCGACCTCGATGAGCTCGAGGGCGTCCTCGGCCAGATGGCGTGACTCGGCGATGACGAGCGCCACCGGGTCGCCGACCATGCGGACCTTGTCGACACTGAGCGCGTGGTACAGCGGCGTGTAGAGACCGGGCATCATCAAGAAGGGCGGGAACGGATGTGTCGTCCGCTCGATGTCGGCGCCGGTGAACACGGCGACCACGCCCCTGGCCCGACGCGCGGCGCCGATGTCGATGGCCTCGATCCGGGCGTGTGCGAACGGGCTGCGCAGGAAGGCAGCGTGGAGCACTCCCGGCGGATCGATGTCGGCGACGTAGCTGCCGTTCCCGGTGAGGAGCCGCTGGTCCTCGACCCGCGCGACGCTCTGGCCGACGAGTCCGCCCAGCCCCGACGTCTGGTTCTCGGCCGACATCACGCACCACCTCTCTCGCCGCCGCCCGACCGGGCGAGCAGTTCCACCGCCGTCTCGACGCCGGCGATGATGGACTGGTAGCCCGTGCACCGACACAGGTTGCCGCTGAGCTCGGCGCGGATCTGATCACGGGTGGGATTCGGGTTCTCGGCCAGCAGCGCCACCGTGCTCATCAGGAATCCGGGCGCGCAGAAGGCGCACTGGAAGCTGTGGGAGTCGTGCATCGCCTGTTGGACGGCGTGGAGCCGGTCGCCGTCGGCGAGCCCTTCGATCGTGGTGATGTCGGCGCCGTCGGCCTGGACTGCGAGCATCAGACACGAACGCGCCGGTTGGCCGTCGATCAACACGGTGCAGGCACCGCAGACACCGTGTTCGCAGCCGAGATGGGTGCCGGTGAGACCGACGTCCTCGCGGATCACGTCGGAGAGCATGCGGCGGGTCTCGACCTCGGTCGCGACGGACGCGCCGTTGACCGTGAAGGTGACGGTTGCAGCGCCGTCGATGGGAATGGTGCTCATGTCAGTGCTCCGATCCGGGCTGCGGCCGCATCGAGGCCTCGGCGGGTGAGGACACCGGCGAGGTGACGCCGGTGGTTCGCGCTGCTGTGCAGGTCGGCACCCGGGTTGATCGTCGCCGCGACGACGTCGGCCGCGACGGCGAACGAGTCGTGAGTCGGTGACTGTCCGACGAGGCTTGCTTCTGCCTCGGGTACGCGCACCGGGGTTGCGGCCGCACCGAAGAACGACAGCGCCGCAGCGGTGATGGTGCCGTCGTCGACATCGATGCGGCACACCAGACCGACGAGGGCGTAGTCGCCGTGACGCCGGCTGACCTCGACGACCGCGCCGCCTGCCGTCGCGGGCCACGTCGGGAAGCGGACCTCGGTGAGCAGCTCGTCGGGCCGGATCGCGGTCTGGAGATACCCCTCGAAGAAGTCGTCGGCGGCGATCTCTCGCCGGCCGCCGGCCGAGGCGACCTCCATCGACGCCCCTGTCGCGAGCACCACGGCCGGCATTTCCGCGGCCGGGTCGGCGTGGGCGATGCTCCCGCACACGGTGCCCCGGGTGCGGATGGCGCGGTGACCCACATGAGGCATCGCCTCGTGGACGAGGGGTGCGTGCCTCGCGATGTCCTCGGAGCGTTCGGCCGTCGCGTGGCGCACCAGCGCGCCGATGCCGACGCCGCCGTCGGGGCCGACGCTGATCTCGTCGAGGCCGGGAACGCGACCGATGTCGACCAGGTGATCGGGTCGCGCCAGACGGAGCGCCATGATCGGCAGCAGGCTCTGGCCGCCGGCGAGAACCTTCGCCTCGTCGCCGTGTTCGGCGAGCAGCGCCAACGCGTCGTCGAGGCTGTCCGGTCGGTGGTAGGTGAACGGAGCGGCCTTCACGATTGGT
>JAOTZB010000212.1 GCA_029861625.1 Acidimicrobiia bacterium | reverse complement strand
CGATGGACCAGCCGGGCCTCGGTGAGCAGGTCGTCGAACGCGGCCTTGTGCTCGTCGGGGACCTCGGATCGGATCTCGGCCGCGAGCGCATCGGCGCGATCGGTGCTGGGCCCATCGTCACGATCGCGGGCGCCGCTCAGCCGGTCGAGCACGTCGGGTTCGTGAGATCGAACCCGCCTGCCAGCCGGAAGCCCGAGCCGCGCATGTACGCGTCGACGGCGGGAGCTCGTTCGCGGAGCGCGGCCATCCGCTCGGCGCAGGCGCATCGCCGTCGAGCAGGGCGCGGGCGTCGGGGTCGGCGCGCAGGGCGGCGATCGCGGGCGCCAGCTCGGGAGGCACCACCCCCGAGACCGGCGACCAGCCGTCGAAGACCGCGAGGAGCGGGATCGGATCTCGGCCGGTCCACTCGGCGGCGTGGAGGATGAAGTCGCCGACCGGGAGCATCGCCATGCAGTTGAACCGGTGATGCTGGAACCACATCTCGTCGAGGTGCTCGAGACAGGTGTGCAGGTGGTCGCGCAGGCCCTCGGTGTCGAGCCTGCCGAGGTCGACGGCGGCCAGCCGGTCGTGCGCGGCAATCGACTCGGGCTTCAGTTCCTCGTCCCAGAGCTGGATGACGTCGCGCCAGATGTGTTGCGCGAACGCCTGCTCGGCGAGGTTGGCGCGCCGACCGATCTCGGTCTCGATGTACTCGGGTGACCGGGGGCCGTCGGGTCCGGGTGCGTCGAACGTCACCGGTTGTATGACGGGAATCCGTTGACGTACTCGAGTCGGAGTGTGTCGAGCAGCACGCCCCATGGAGCCAGCGTCTCGGCGAATCCCTTCGTGAATCCGGCGGGATAGATCTCCTGGATCAATGGTGTGACCGACACGGGCAGGTGGGCACGGTCCTGTGCCCATGGTCCCGGTCCAGGAGGAGTCCATTGGGTGTCGGACATGGCGGCCCCCGATCGTCGCCGGGAACGGCCCCCGTCGCGGGTGACGGCGACGTTACAGCCCGGTCGCGCCATGCGCCGAGGGGGCGACGCGCGCCAACATGGGTGGATGGCCGCACGCTTCTACGAACGACGGATCCTGCCGCGTGTCATCGACAAGGTGATGGATCAGGCGCCTCTTCGCGAGCTTCGCGCCGAGGTCTGCGCGGGCCTCGCCGGCGAGATCGTCGAGATCGGATTCGGGTCCGGAGCGAATGTCCCGTTCTACCCGTCGACGGTCACCGGGGTCCGCGCCGTCGATCCGGCCGCCCTCGGCTGGGAGCTCGCCGCCGATCGGCTGGCCACATCCACGGTTCCCGTCGAGCTCGTCGGTCTCGACGGTCAGACGCTGCCGGTCGCCGACGACACTGCTGCCGCCGTGCTCTGCACCTGGACGTTGTGCACGATCCCCGATGCCACGCTGGCGCTCGCCGAGATCCGCAGGGTCCTGGCCCCGGGCGGTGCGCTCCATTTCGTCGAACACGGGCTCGCCCACCAGGAGCGGGGTCGCACGGCGCAGCGTCGCCTGACGCCGTTGTGGAAGCACGTGGCCGGAGGGTGTCACCTCGACCGACCGATCGACCGTCTCATCACCGACGCCGGATTCGACGTCGACGTGCGCACCTTCACGATGAAGGGGCCGAAGACGTTCGGGAGCACGTATCTCGGGACAGCTCGTCCGAGCTGACAGCCGGGCCCGTCCATCACCCTTCCTCGAACCGGGAGCAGCACCGATGACCGCGATCTACGACGAGACACACGAACTGTTCCGGGAGAGCCTTCGGTCCTTCATCGCGGCCGAGATGAGTCCCGACTACGCCGACTGGGAGGCGGCCGGAATCATGGACCGCGAGGTCTACGCCTCGGCCGGCAAACATGGTTTCGTCGGCATGGCGATCCCCGAAGCGTACGGCGGCGGAGGCAGCGACGACTTCCGGTTCAACGCGATCGTCAGCGAGGAGCTCGCAGCCGCCGGAATGGCCGGGGGTGGGCTGGGCCTCTGCCTGCACAACGACATCACGACGCCCTATTTCATCGAGTACTGCACGCCCGCTCAGGCCGCGCGGTGGCTTCCCGGGATCGCGTCCGGCGAGCTGATCACCGCGATCGCCATGACCGAACCGGGCACCGGATCCGATCTGGCGTCGATCGCCACGACCGCAGTCCGTGATGGCGACGAGCTCGTCGTCAACGGCGCCAAGACCTTCATCACCAACGGCATCAATTCCGACGTGGTCATCGTCGTGTGTCGCACCGATCCCGATGCCGGCCGCGCCGGGATGTCGCTGTTGGTGGTCGAGCGGGGCATGGAGGGCTTCGAACGCGGTCGGAACCTCGACAAGATCGGCCAGCACTCGGCCGACACCGCCGAGCTGTTCTTCGATGACGTCCGGGTGCCGGTCGAGAACCTCCTCGGTGAGGAGGGCCGGGCGTTCGAGTACCTCGGCTTCAACCTGGCTCAGGAGCGGCTCTCGATCGCGGTCTACGGTCTGGCCGCGGCCCGGGCCGCTCTCGGGTGGACGGTCGCCTACGTGAAGGAGCGAAAGGCGTTCGGACAACCGATCGCGGCGTTCCAGAACACCAAGTTCGTCCTCGCCGAGGTGAGCACCGAGATCGAGGTCACCCAGCCGTTCGTGAACGACTGCGTGATGAAGCTCAACGCCGGTGAGCTCACGCCGGCAGAGGCCGCGATGGCCAAGCTGTGGGCCACCGAGCTCCAGGGGCGCACGACCGACCGTTGTCTCCAGCTGTTCGGTGGGTACGGCTACACGACCGAGTACCCGATCGGCCGCGCCTATGCCGATGCCAGGGTCACCACGATCTACGGCGGGACGTCCGAGATCATGAAGACGATCATCGCCAAGGATCTGCTCTGAGCCACAGCCCGCCGGGTCAGTCGATGTCGGTGAAGTCGGGTTCGCGCTTCTCGGCGAATGCCCGGAGCGCTTCGACGTTGGCAGGGGCGCCGAGAAGCACCCGGAACGCCGCATCCTCGCGTGCTCGGGCAGCTCGCAGACTCTCCCTCATGGGCTCGACGATGGTCCGCTTGGACTCGACGAGCGAGCTGATCGGCTTGGACGCCAGCACCCGCGCGTGCGCCATCGTGGTCGCCATGAGGTCATCGGGTTCGCAGACCTCGAAGACCAGCCCCATGTCCTTGCATACTGCCGCTCCGAGCCACTCCGAGCTGAGCAGCGCCCATGTCGCGTTCTGACGGCCCAGCAGCGTCGGGAACGTGAAGCTGCTCGCCGCCTCGGGGGCCACCGCCAGGCTCGTGAACGGGCACTTCACTCGCGCCGTGCTCGACATGAACACGAGGTCGGCCATCCCGAGGATCGTGGCACCGATGCCGACACCGATGCCGTTCACGGCGCAGACGAGCGGCTTGGGGAACTCGATCAGCTGATCGAGCAGGCCGACGAACCCGTGCTCGCCGCGCTCGAGCTCGCCCCTCGCCTGCCGCGCCATCTCGAGCAGGTCGTTGCCGGCCGAGAAGCTGTCGCCCGTTCCGGTGAGGACGACAACGGCCACCGTCGGATCGCCGGCCGCATCGATCAAGGCGTTGGCGGTGGCGTCGTAGAGGGCCTCGTTGAACGCGTTCTTGGCCTCGGGACGGTTCAGTCGGAGGACCCTCAGGCGGTCCTCGTCGGTGATCTCGATCATGGCGGCGATGCTAGGAGACCTCCCGCTCGGCCACCGTCGTCACCGCTAGGCCGTGATGCCGAAACGGTGCAGCCCATAGGCCTCGATGGCGTTCCCGCGCAGGACCTTGTACACGTCGTCGGCGTTCATCCCGGCTGCCGAGCACAAGCTGTGGGCGACCTTGCGGGAGTGCGGGAACGTGCCGTCGGAGTGCGGGTAGTCGGTCTCGAACAGGATCTGATCGACGCCCACCTCGTCTCGGGACTTCAGCCCGAATAGGTCGTCGAACACGCACCCGAAGACCCGACCCTTCACGATCTCGCTCGGCAACGGCCCGTCGCCGCCCACCCCACCCCGACCTTCCCGGAAGACCGAGTCCATGCGTTCGAGCTGGAACGGCATCCACCCGACCTGGCTCTCGGCATAGGCGATCTTGATGGTGGGAAACCGGGTGAGGGTCTCCGAGAACACCCAGTCGGCCAGCGAACCCTCGGCATTCTGCGCATACAGCGACATCGACGTCGCCAGCGGTGCATCGGCCGATGTCGCAGGCATCGACGATGACGATCCGATGTGCATCGAGACGGTCGTATCGGTCTCGACACATGCATCCCAGAGCACGTCCCACGCGCCGCTGTACATGCTCTCGCAGCCGAGCTTCGATGGATTCTCCGAGAAGGCGATCGCGTAGCTGCCCTTGACGGCGCACCGTCGGGCCTCGATGGCGGCCAGCTCGGGATCCCAGAGCGGCACCAGGGTGAGGGGGATGAGCCGCCCGGCGCCTGCACCGCCGCACCACTCGTCGATCATCCAGTCGTTGTAGATGCGCAGGCACAACAGCGCGAGGTCCTTGTCGTCGCGTTCGAGGAAGCCCTGGCCGCAGAACCGCGGGAAGATGTTGGGGTAGTTGAGCGCGGCCTCGACGTGGTTGGTGGTCATGTCGTCGAGCCTGGCGGCCTGCTCATGGGTGCCCGCCCGGAAGTCGTCGTAGGTCGCCGCGACGTTGCGCTGCTGCTCGCGCGGGATGCCGGCAGGGCCGTGCAGCAGTCCGGTGGGGGTGACGCTGCCGTCGTAGAGCCACACGTCGCAGAGCTGCCCGTCGGGGTCGTCTCGATGGAAGCCGTAGTGCCCACCGGAGAACTCGAGGCGGACCTTCTCCTGCACGACACGGGGGCCGCGGTCTCGGAGGTTCACCGGGAGCTCGCGCTGCCACAGATCCTTCGGCTCCATGACGTGGTCGTCGACCGAGATGATGAGGGGGAAGTCCTCCTCGGCCGGCGTGCTCTCGGGCTCGTTCACGGCTCGATCTCCTGTCATCTCGGTGCCGATTCGGCCGGGGCGGTGGCAACCACGAGCGTGTCGAGCGCGACCCGGGGGCCGTCGTCGGTGTCGACCGTTCGTTCGGCGATGGTCGCGGTCGTGGCCACGAGCGGGTCGATCGCCGCGAGCGTGTCCTCGACGCTGTAGCACACGTCGGGCGAGGACGGCCCGCCGTGGCCGTCGGAGATGTTGGCCTTGTCGTGTGCGATCACGAAGAGCGTCCCGCCGGGTCTCAGCCAGCGCGATGCGTGCTCGAGGACGAGCTCTCGGCCGGGCGGCTCGAGTTGCAGGTACGACAGCACAACCAGGTCGACCGGCTCGCTCGGGTCGTAGGTGGTTGCGTCGTGATGGACGAAATCGACGTCGACGTCGTGGTTGCGGGCGAGCGCGGCGCCCTTCTCGAGCGCGACGTCGGAGAAATCGACCGCCGTCACCCGCCAGCCGCGGGTCGCGAGCCAGACCGCATTGCGGCCCTCCCCGGCGCCGAGGTCGATCGCGTCGCCGGGCGGGAGATCGGCGAGGTACTCCGCGACGAACTGGTTCGGCTCGACCGACCAGACGTAGTCGCGGGCCGAATAGCGTTCGTCCCATCCCTCGCTGTCCATCGTGTCGCTGCTCCCATCGTCGTCCCAGGGCGCGTCCGGCCCCCTATCGGAGACTCTAGAAGGATGACGGGGCACCGACAGGAGAAGCGTGGAGTTCCCGATCATCGATCCGATGAGACGTCGCCGGAGGAGGGCAGGGCGCTCACACGGCCTCACTGCGAACGTTCGCGGACGACCCTGGCCACATCGAGCTTCTTGACCGCGCGGGCGGTGGGCCATTGCGCGAGGGCGGAGACCACGATGATTGCCACCGCGGACAGGACAACGGTCCTGGCGCGGATCTCCAGACCGAAGTCGAACAAGTCGCTGCTGAACGAGTCCATGAACCGGGCCGAGACCCAGTAGCCGACCACCAGACCGGGAACGATCGACATCAGGGTGAGGAGGAGGTTCTCGCCCGCGAGCAGTCTCGTGAGCTGTCCCGGTGACGCTCCGTTCACGTGGATGGCGGCCAGTTCGCAGGATCGTTCCGAAACGTTGACCAACGACGTGTTGAACAGCAGAGCGAATGCCATGAGCGCACCGAAGACAACCATGACACCGACGAACACGTAGAACAGCGAGAGCAGGCTCTGCACCGCGTCGTAGAGGCCACGCGAGTCGACATAGGCGACCACGCCCGGCAGGTTGCTCAGGTTCTCTCGCATCGCCGCTCGGTCGACGTCGTCGGTGAACGTGACCATGACCGAGATGGCCTCCGGTGTGAGGAAGGCGTCTGCGACCGGAAGGGTGGTGTACGCGAGGGTTCCGAGCGGTTCGTCGACGAACGCGACCACCGGCAATGTCTCCGATGCGCTCGAACCCTCGGGTGACAGCCCGACGGGATCGCCGACACCGACGTCCAGAACCGAACCCAGGGATCGGCCGACCACCAGGCCGGTCGAAGGCAGTCCCGATGTGCCGAAGTCGTGCATCAGGGTGTCGGGGCCGAACGCGATGAGCCGCGTGGGGTACTGCTGACCGTTCCGCTCGAGTGTCACCTGGGCCTGGACCACGCGCTCGGCTCGCTCGATGCCGGCCACCCGCTCGATGTCGGCGACGACGTCCCGGTCGGTCGCGGCAACGTAGAGCTCGGCATCCTGACGTTCGATCTGGTCGAACTGCCGATCGACGAGGATGTCGACCGTGTCGATCATTCCCCACGAGGCCAGGATCAGCGTCAGCGCCAAGACCACTCCCATGCCGGTGGACAACGACCGTCGCCGGTTCCGGCCGATGCCCCGCAGA
>JAOTZB010000211.1 GCA_029861625.1 Acidimicrobiia bacterium | reverse complement strand
GATGACCGCGATGCCGTAGGTCGCTCGATGAGCGATGACCCAGTCGATGCCGTCGACCAGGGCAGCCGAGCTGCCACTGCCGACGCAGTCGAGGACCTTCACACCCACCAGTGCTCCGGCTGGGGCGATGCCGGTCCGAGATGCGCCGCCGTCGCCCGATCCGGCGAGCGTTGCCGCAACGTGGGTGCCGTGGCCTTCGACATCGTCGTCGTAGGGTCCGGCCGGCGGCGCCGGACAGCCGACCGTCGCGCCGACTGCGTCGTAGAAGGCGAGCACCTTGCCACCGTCGAGGTCGGGGTGGCTCGCGTCGATTCCGGTGTCGACGACCGCGGCGACGGCGTCGTTCGCGGAGTACGACGTCGGGGAGCCGTCGCCGTCGCCGTCGACGGCGAACGATGCGCGCGCGGTGGTGGATCCGATGCCGGCGTTGGCACTGTCGTTCGCAGCTCGGATCGGGAGGTTCGGGTCGACGCGGGCAACACCCGGTGCGGCTGCGAGCGCCCCGATTCGATCGGCGGGGAGCTCGACCACGACTGCGTTGCTCCAGCGAAGCTCGCGGCCCATGACGAGGCCCGGTGCCGCCGCCCGGAGCCGGTCGGCGCCGTCGGCGGCCGCGGTCAGCTCGTCGAAGCTGACGATCACCTCGACGGTCTCGACGCCGAACGCCGCCGCCCATGCCGTGTCGTGGTCGTCGCTGCCGGCCGGCGCCGAGGCGATGGCCGGAGGGCCGGCCGACGGTGAACGGGGCAGGGACGAGGCGGGCGGGACCGACAGACACATCGCCGCCGTCATCGCCACACCTGCGGTCACCCGTCGGGTCCTGGGCCCGAACAGTGCGAACCTCATGATCGACAACGGTACCCCACAGGCCACGATCGGCCGACGCGCTGCGGGTACCCTCGTCGCCGTGGCAGAGACTCGATTGGTGATCATCGGCGGTGGGCCGGCCGGCAACACGTGCGCGACGCATGCCGCGAGGCATGGCGCCAACGTGACGATGATCGAACGCGACGTGGTGGGCGGAGCGGCGCACCTGTGGGACTGCATCCCGTCGAAGGCGATGATCGCCACCGGCGGCGCGATGTCGTTCCTCAGTCGATCGGAGGGAATGGGCCTCGCCGACGTCCAGCCCGCAGTCGATCTCGATGCGCTGCGGTCGCGGCTCGACAGGATCGAGACCCGACTCCAGGGTCAGATGTCGTCGCTCCTCGAGAGCCAGGGCATCGACATCATCCGCGGTCACGGCCGCATCACCGGGCCGCACCGGGTCGTGGCCGAGACCGACACCGGCGATCGAGAGCTCGAGGCGGACGTCATCGTCTTGGCGACCGGCAGCCGGCCTCGAATCCCCGACTGGTGCACCCCCGACGGGAACCGGATCCTCACCACCCGTGACGCGTACCCCCCGGCGGAGATGCCATCACATCTGGTCGTGATCGGCTCGGGTGTCACCGGCGTCGAGTTCGTGCACATGTTCAAGTCGTTCGGCGCCGACGTCACCCTCATCGTCAGCCGCCAGCAGGTGTTGCCGCAGAAGGACCCCGAGGTGGCTGCGGCGCTCGAGGAGGATTTCCTCCGGCGGGGGGTACGGCTCCTCAAGGGAGCCCGCGCGACCGGCGCCGACATGACCGACGAGGGAGTCCGCGTCACCACCGACGACGGCCGCGCCGTCGATGGGAGCCATGCGCTGTTGGCCATCGGGTCGCTCCCGAACTCCGAGGGCCTCGGTCTCGATTCGGTCGGGCTCGACATCGATGGCGGCTACATCAAGATCGACCACAACTGCCTGTCGAGCGTCGACCACGTGTACGCGGCCGGCGACCTGTCGGGCAAGCTGCCGTTGTCGTCGGTCGCCGCCATGCAGGGACGCAAGATCGCCGAACACGCCATGGGCCTGCACCGGGATCGCCCCCACCGCCACCTCGACTACGACAAGGCCGCGTCCGCGATCTTCACCGAACCCGAGATCGCCGACGTCGGCCTCGCCGAGGCCGACGCGTTCGCGGAAGGCCGGAAGATCCGGGTGACGAAGGTTCCCTTCACGGTGTCGGCCAAGGCGATGATCAACGACGACAACCGGGGCTTCGTCAAGATCGTGTCCGATCCGGCGACAGGAGTCGTGCTCGGTGGGTCGATCGTCGGTCGCCACGCCGCCGAGCTCATCTCGGTGCTCGCCGTCGCCGTCACCGCCGGGCTCACCGTCAACGACCTGGTCGAGAGCCTCCTCGTCCACCCGACGCTGGCCGAGGTGCTCGCCGAGGCCGCGGAATAGCAGGTGAGTGCGGGCCCGGCGCGACACGGCCACGATCTCGTTGCAGGAAACGGTCAGCGGGCGCTCGCCCGCCTGATCGACTTCGCCATCGTCATGACGGTCGTGGTCGCGTTCGCGCCGTCGAGGGTTGTGACCGACGACGGCGCGATCCGGCTGCCACGGTGGGTGATCCTGGTCACGATCGCAGTCTTCGTGGTCTACGAGACGGTCGGCGTGGCGTGGCGCGGTCAGACCGTCGGCAAGGCGGCAACTCGGATCAAGGTCGTCGATGCCGCCTCGGGCCGTCGACCGGCCGCGATCCAGGCGTCGCTGCGCGTACTCGTGGTCGCAGCGGCATGGGTGGCGCTCGGAAGTTTCGGCCTGCTGGCCATGATCCTGGTGTATCTGACCGGAGCGCTCGACCGGAGCACCGGCCGCGGGCTACCCGATCGCGTCGCCGGCACCGCGGTGGTTCAGATCCGGGCGCACGGCGACATGGGTCCGATCTGAGCAACCGGCCTCAGCCGATGACCAGCACCACGTCGCCGCCCCCGACCGTGTCGCCGACCGCGACCTTGATCTCGGTGACGGTGCCCGATCGGTCGGCACTGATGTTGTTCTCCATCTTCATGGCTTCGAGCACGACGACGGGCTGGCCGGCCTCGACCTCGTCGCCGACCTCGACGAGCACCTTGACGATCGTTCCCTGCATCGGCACCGCGACATCGCCACTGCCGCCGGCACCGCCGGCGCCGCTCGCCTGGGCGCGACGGGGGCGGGTATTCCTGGGGCCGGCGTTGTCGGCCGACTCCGGGACCCACATCGCCACGGAGAATCGCTTGCCGTCGACCTCGACGTCGATGTCGCGCCGGACCCTCGGCTCCTCGTCGTTCTCGGTCGCCGGCGGTGAGGGCGCCGAGCTGATCTCCGACAGGTCGAGGACCTCCTCGACCCACTTCGTGGAGTGTTCGATGGCAGCGAAGTCGGGGTGCTCCAGGATCGCGATATCGGCGGGAACGGTGGTTGCGACCCCCTCGATGTGCAGTTCGTCGAGGGCGCGGAGCGTGCGGGCGATGGCGGCGTCGCGGTCGGGGGCCCAGCAGATGAGCTTGCCGACGAGGTTGTCGTAGAACTGGCTGATCTCGTCGCCGGCCTGGTACCCGGTGTCGAACCTGACGCCGTACCCGTCGGGCGCCGTGAGCGCCGCGAGCCGGCCCGGCGACGGCAGGAAGGCGCCGCCCGCGGGATCCTCGGCATTGATCCGGATCTCGATCGCGTGCCCGGTCACGGTGACGTCGGTCTGGTCGATGGCGAGGCGCTCCCCCGAGGCCACGCGGATCTGCTGCTCGACGAGGTCGACGCCGGTGACCGCCTCGGTGGCCGGGTGCTCGACCTGGAGCCTCGTGTTCATCTCGAGGTAGTAGAACTCGCCGTCCTGGTACAAGAACTCGACGGTGCCGGCGTTCACGTAGTTGCAGCCCTTGGCGACCTTGACGGCCGCCTCGCCCATCGCCTCGATGATCGCGGGGTCGATGCCGGGGGCCGGGGCCTCCTCGATCAGCTTCTGGTGCCGACGCTGGGCGGAGCAGTCGCGGGTCGCGAGATAGATGCAGTTGCCGTGGGAGTCCGCGAGGACCTGCACCTCGACGTGACGGGGCTTCTCGAGATACCGCTCCATGTAGATCTCGTCGCGACCGAAGTACGCGAGGGACTCCCGCTGGGCCGCCTCGATCGCATCCGCGATGGAGCCTTCGTCCGCGACGACCTTCATGCCCCGGCCGCCACCCCCGTATGCCGCCTTGATGGCGACGGGGTAGCCATGGTCGCGGGCGAACGCCTCGACCTGGTCGGCCGAAGTGATCAGGTCGGTCGTCCCCGGTACCCCGGCAACGTCGACCTTCTCGGCCGCGAGACGCGCCGAGATCTTGTCGCCCATGACCTCGATGGCCTCCGGTGGCGGACCGATGAACGTGACACCCCGTTCCGTGATGGCCCGGGCGAAGGCGGCGTTCTCGGAGAAGAAGCCGTACCCGGGATGGACACCGTCGGCGCCGCTGCGCTCGATGGCATCGAGGATCGCGTCGGTGTTGAGGTAGCTCTCGCTCGTGGTCCGGCCACCGAGTGCGTAGGCCTCGTCGGCGAGGCGAACATGGAGCGCGTTCCGGTCGAGCTCGGAGTAGACGGCGACGGACGCGATGCCGAGATCGCGACACGCGCGGATGATCCGGACGGCGATCTCGCCTCGATTGGCGACAAGGATCTTTGAGAGCACGCCATATGGTGGCAGACGATCGGGAGGCATGTAGCAATGGGATCGTGAGCAACTCCTCGGAGGCACCGTCGGATCGCCCGGGCGAGCCACTCGATCGCGCCCGCCTCGATGGGCTCTCGACGCGGTTCGGCGACATTCGATGGGTGGCCTCGACGGGATCGACGAATGCCGATCTGGCGGCCGCAGCCGCAGCCGGAGCGCCGGACGGCGTCGTGCTCGTCGCCGACGAACAGACGAGCGGGAGAGGTCGTCGTGGTCGGGCCTGGTCGGCGGCGAGCGGCGACGCTCTGCTGGTGTCGGTCCTGCTCCGGCCGACGACGCAGGCGTCCGATGTGGGTTGGGTCGTGTCGGCTGCCGCGATTGCCCTGGTCGAGGCCTGCGAGGTCGTCGGACTCGACCGAGCACGACTGAAATGGCCGAACGACGTCGTCGTCACCGATCCCGCCGGTGATAGGAAGCTGGCGGGAATCCTCGCCGAATCCGTCGTGTCGGGTCAGTCGATCGCCGCGCTCGTCGTCGGCGTGGGCTGCAACGTCGCGGCCGACATGCCGGCTGGGTTGCCCGAGGCCACATCGGTCGACCGCGAAGCCGGCCGTGCTGTCGACCGTTTCGAGCTCCTGTCGGTGTGGCTGGGGGCATTCGACCGGTGGTTGGCGCGGCTCGACGGCGGAGACGTCGCCGCCGTTCGGGGTCGTTACCGCGAGCTGTCGGCCACGATCGGGCGCGAGGTCGTGGTCGAGACCGACGAGGGTTCGTTCCGCGGCCGGGCGCTCGATGTCGACGTTCACGGGCACCTGATCGTGGCGACCGCCGATGGTGAGCGCACCGTCGGTGCCGGCGACGTCATCACCGCTCGACCGGTGCGGTGACCGCTCTCGGGTCCCGGATGGCCGCTGCTACCATCCGCGGTTCGTGAAATCTCGTGGTAACCGCCCCCGGCGCACCTGGCCGGAGCGCCTTCTCGTCGGGTTCGGCGTGGTGGCCGCAACCGCGTTCGGGCTGGTCATCTACGGCCTGAACGTCGCCCAGGACAAGGTCGAGGACATCCAGCGGGTGGTGATCAGCCCCGAGATCCTGGGCCAGGAGGTCGCGACGGGCGAGCCCCGCAACATCCTCGTGGTCGGCATCGACAGCGCCGCCGGGCTCGACCCCGACGACCCGAGAGCCGTCGATCGGCCCGAGAGCATCTTGACCGACACGATGATGATCGTGCGGCTCGACCCGGCCGCGGAGTCGGTCGCCATACTCTCGATCCCACGCGATCTGTGGGTGCCGATCGCCGGCTCGGGCCAGCCCCAGAAGATCAACGCCGCGGTCGCGGTCGGTGGCGGTCCCGACGGAGGGGGAATCGAGACGCTGATCGAGACCATCGAGGAGAACTTCGGGATCCCGATCAACAATTTCGTGCAGATCGACTTCGTCACGTTCCTCGGTGTCGTCGACGCGATCGACGGCGTGCCGTACGTGTTCGAGCACCCGATCCGCGACACCGAGCTCGGGCTCCTCATCACCCGCACCGGTTGCCAGACGGTGGGGGCCGACGATTCGCTGTCCTATGTCAGGTCGCGCAAGCTCGAGGAGCAGATCGATGGTCAGTGGGTCGACGACGGCATCGCCCCCGACCTCGAACGAATCCGACGCCAGCAGGCCTTCGTGGTCGCGATCGTCAATCGAGGCGTCGCCAAGGGGGCGCGCAACCCGCTCACGCTGAACGAGCTCGTGAATGCCGTCATCGACGACGTGTTGCTCGACTCGACGTTGAGCGCGGACGAGATGCTCGAGATCGGTGATCAATTCCGCACGTTCCAGACGAAGAACCTCCAGACCCTCACCTTCACCGGTCTCTTCGACATCGTGGTCAACGGCAGCGTGCAGGCGCTGGCACTCCCGGAGACGGGCGAGAACGAGGCGACCCTCGACATCTTCCGTGGCGTCGAGCCCGGCGAGCTGACCGAGGAGTCGATCAGCGTCCGGGTGCTCGACGGCACCAGCTCGGCGCTGGGCGCCGGTGCGGCCAGTGAGCTCGAGGCCGCCGGTTTCGTGGTGCTCGGCTTCGAGAACGCACCGACGTTCGACGAGGAACGGACGACGATCCGCCACCGGCCCGATACCCTCGCCGAGGCCGATATCGCTCGACGGTGGATCGACGGCGACATCGTGCTCGAGGTCGCCGAATTCGACGGTGCCGACCTCGAGATCCTCCTCGGTGGCGACTGGACGGGTGTTCGCGACGCCATCGGGCCCGCCCCGACGCCAGTCGCCCCCCAGGAGGC
>JAOTZB010000210.1 GCA_029861625.1 Acidimicrobiia bacterium | reverse complement strand
CGACTGAGCGACGAGCGAGAGGGACACCGAGCCAATGAGGATCAGCTACGACCGATCGCTGTGTCAGGGCCACAACCGCTGTTACATGCTGGCCCCCGAGCTGTTCGATGTCGACGACGAGGGCTACGCCGTGCTGAAGGTGACCGGTGACGTGCCCGCCGAGCTCGAGGAGAAGGCCCAGCTGTGCGCCGACAACTGCCCCGAGTACGCCATCGAGGTGACCTGAGCTGAGCCGCGGGGCCGGCGCCGAGACAGCACGAAACAGACCGAGAGCCCGAAACGAGCCGATCGGCTCAGGCGCGGGCAGCGACCACCCGCCACCCTGGGCGGGTGATGCGTCGCCTCGGTCTGTTGTGGGTCGTGCTCGCCGCGACCGGCGGGCTCGTTGCCACCGGGAGCCTCGATGCGGCGCCGGCCGCCGCGCCCGAGATCGGCACCGCCCGGGTGGCGTTCAACGACCGGGTGATCGAGTCGGCCGCCTACGGGGCCGGGGTCGACCTGGTGGCCTCGTACCCGATCGTCGACGATCGTGTCGTCGCCGACGAAATAGTCGACCCAGACCATGAGCGGCTGTGGGAGCTGGTGGTCGAGACGATCCCCGACCGATGGCGGAGCCGCATCCGCCAGTTCTCGGTCATCGACGAGGGGCCGGCCGACACGGTGGCGATGGTGCACCAGAGCGGCCACGACCCCGGTCGATGGCTGCTGAGCATCGACCGGTCGGACGGGTCCAACGAGGCGCTCGTACGCGACACGTTGGTGCACGAGCTGGCCCACCTGATCACCCTCGACCCGACCGAGTTCACCTTCCACCATCGCCGGTCAGGCGACTGCCAGGGCGTGCTGATCGAGATCGGCTGTGCCCACGCCGGCGGCGTGCTGGCCCGCTGGGCCGAGTCGTTCTGGGCCTCTCCCGGTCGAGCCGCCGACTACGACCCCACCGCCTTCGTGGCTCCCTACGCCGCCACCGGCCCCCACGAGGATCTGGCCGAGACCTACCTGTACTGGCGGCGGGGCGAGGTACCGGCCGGCGCCGGCCTGGTGCTCGAGGCCAAGCTCGCGTTCATCGAGCACGAGCTGGGATCGCCGATTCCCCGCTGACGGTGACGGGCGGCAAGGCCGCCGGGTCAGGCGTCGGGTGGGAGCTGGAGCTGGGCCGCGATCCGGGACCGCAAGGCGTCGGGCACGGTGTCGTGGCACCGCTTGGCGACCACGCGCCGCAACTCTTCTTCGAAGTCGAACGCGTCGAGGCAGGGGCCGCACTTGTCGAGATGATCGTGGATGTCGGCCCGGCGGGCCTCGTCGAGCTCGCCGTCGATGTACTCGTAGAGCTGGTGGAGCGCTTCGGAGCAGTCGGGCTTGTCGCAGTCGGTGTCGCTACCGAGTTCGTCATCGGGCGCCATGGTCATCCCTCTCCGGACTCGACCCCTTCGGGGACGAGGCGTCGTTCCTTGGCAAACTCGAACAACGACTTCTGCATCGCCTTTCTTCCCCGATGCAGGCGACTCATGACCGTGCCGATCGGGATGTCGAGGATCGCCGCGATCTCCTTGTACGAGAACCCCTCGACGTCGGCCAGCAGCACCGGCATGCGGAAGTTCTCGGGCAGGCTCTCGAGGGCTTCCTTCACCTCGTGCTCGGTCAACAACTCGAGCAGCTCGTCTTCGGCGCTGCGCGATCGGGTGGCGGTCTCGGCACCACCGATGCGGCGGTAGAGGAACAGGTCCTCGACCTCGGCCAGATCGCTCTCGTCGGGCTGGCGCTGCTTCTTGCGGTAGACGTTGATGTAGCTGTTGGTGAGGATGCGGTACAGCCAGGCCTTGAGGTTGGTGCCCTCCTGGAATCCACCGAAGCCGCGGTAGGCCTTGAGGTACGTCTCCTGCACGAGGTCCTCGGCATCGGATGGGTTGCGAGTCATGCGCAGCGCGGCCGAGTAGAGCGAGTCCATGAAGGGCATCGCCTGTTCCGCGAAGGTCGCCTGATCAGCCATCGAGCGCAACCTATCGGCAGCCTGGCTCGCACACCCATCCGGTAGTCTGGCCGCCGTCGCCCGAGTAGCTCAGTCGGCAGAGCGATTCACTCGTAATGAATAGGTCAGGGGTTCGATTCCCCTCTCGGGCTCGGACCAGCAAGAGAGCCCGGCCGTGAGGCGCACGCAAGCCAGCGGCGGCGCGCTCAGACTGGCGGATCGTCCGCCGACGCCGACGTCACCTCCGCATCGGCCGCGATCTCGTCGACGCGCCGGGTGGGGAGTCGTCCGCTGAGGAACAGCGTGATCACCACGATGACGGCTGTGGCGAACAGCGCGGCACGGAGGGCTTCGAGCTGGGAGTCCTCGTAGCTCTCGACGAGCGCCTCGATGACCTCGGTCTCCGCGTCGCTCGCTTCGATGATGGCCCGAACGTCATCAGAGGTGACGAAGGAAACGCCGCTCGACAGGCTCACTTCTACCTCTCCACTGATCTCGGGGGAGATGCGCTCGTCGGAAGCCACTTCCGACGTGAAGCTCGATGCGAGCCCGCTGATCACGATGGCACCAATGACGGCCGTTCCCAGCGCGGTGCCGAGCTGGGTCGCGGCTCCCTGCAACCCGCCCGCCTCGCTGCGGTCGCGCTCGCCGACAGCCGACTGCACGAGATTGCCGAGCACGGCTGCGAGGATGCCGATGCCGATCCCGAGCAGCGTCATGGCGAAGCCGAACTCGAAACCGTCGAGCTCCGGTTCGATCGTGGACAGGAGGATGCCGATCCCCACGAGTAGGACGGCCAGTCCGATCCGGACGACGCGCCGGGGAGGGAAGCGCAGCATCAGACCGGCCCCACCGACCGAGGTGATCAGCAACGCAATGGACACCGGCAAGATGCGGACGCCGGTGTCGAAGGCGTCGAACCCCAACGTGAGTTGTAGGTAGAGCGGAAGCGCGAAGAACGCACCGGCCAGGATCGTGTTCTGCGCCAGTGTCATCGTCAGGCCAGACCTGAGCGGCTTGTTGTCGAACAGGTCGAGGCGGACCAGCGGGTCCAGACCGCGGGCCTCTCGCCGTCGTGACCAACGCACGAACGCGTAGAGGAGGACGAATCCTGCACCGACGACGAACGGCGTGAGTGCGAAACCGAACGGTTCCACGGGCGAGTTCCGCGGCGAAAGGAACCCCCACTGGCTCGACTGCAGGGCGCCGTACACGATCAGCCCAAGGCCCAGTCCGCTGATCACCGCCCCCAGCCAGTCGACCGTCGGCTTTCGGCCTGGCAACGGAGCGTCCTTGACGAGACCGATCATGGCGAGAATGGCCAGCGCGACCACGACCTCGCCGACGAAGACGACCCGCCACGTCAGATTGGTCGTGACCCAGCCGCCGAGGATCGGCCCGACCGCCACCCCCGCTGCGGAGATCCCGCCGAGCAGGCCGAAGGCGATTGCGCGGTCTGGGCCTCGGTACACCCCGGCGACGAGGGCAGCCATCGCCGGCAACACCAGCGCGGCGCCGATTCCTTCGAGGAACGACCAGCCGAAGGTGAGTACGGGGACCGTCCAGGCTGCGGCGGTCAGCGCCGAACCGGCGGCGTAGATCGCCATACCGATGCCGAATGCCCGGCGTCGGCCCCAGACATCCCCGAGCTTGCCCCCCAACAGCATCAATGCCGCCATCACCAACGAGTAGAAGGTGATTGCGGTCTGGATCTGGGTGACCTCGGCGTCGAAGTCCTCGATGAGCTGAGAGATCGCCACGTTCATGACCGAGGTGTCGAGCACCATCAAGAACTGCGCAACGCAGAGCACCCCCAGCGTCGACCACTTCCTCACGCTCGAACCTCCTTGAGTTCGCCGCCGAACACTCACGCGTCAAGTCGTTCGGACACGGAGGTGGCCTTAGGGCGGACCCGACCCGCCCAGTTTGCTCAGGTAACCTGAGTAATAACAAACCCAACCGCGAGCAGGTGTACCTTCACCCGCATGGGGCGCATCGAACCCAACGTCTTCAGCGCTCACCTCATCCTGCTGGTCGAGGACCACAAGCGTCGCCACGAGCAACACATCGCAGCCTCCGCGGTCGGAGAGATGCGCTACCGGCATCACAAGGTGTTCCTCTACCTCGACCGCGAACACGGATCGCGGCTGGTCGACCTCGCCGCAGCGAACGGCATACGCATCCAGTCCATGGCCGAACTCGTCGACGAGATGGAAGCCGCAGGACTGGTCGAACGCACAGCCGATCCTCACGACGGCCGAGCGAAGCGCATCCGGTACACCCGCAAAGGCCTCGAGGTCCTCGATGCGTCAACCGCGGCGAGCATCGCCGTGTGGAACGAGTACGCAGAGGTGCTCGGAAGGGACGAGATGGAGCACCTCCAACGCCAGCTGGAACGCCTCACCCAGTACGCGGTGCCCCGGAGCAGCCGCTCCGAAACGGCATGATCTGGTCGGTCCCGACGTCTCGCCGAATGTAGCCTCCTGCACCCGGCTGCGGATGGGTCTCCGGCGCCTATCGTTCCCGCACGGAACGAGGACCTGTGACACCTCCAGACAATCGACTCGACCCGAGAACTGTGCTCCGACACGGCGAGTTGGACTCTGCTGCGCTGCTCGTGTTGTGGCTCTTGAAGAAGGCGTTCTTCCCGCTGCTGTGGCTCGGCGTGATCGCTGCCGTGCTCCTGACCCGGGAGGTCACGAACCTCGGCAACGAGATCGAAGCCGAGATCGAGGACCTGGACACGCCCGCCGACTTCGTCTCGGCGCTGGTCTCGCCGTTCGCCGGCGTGCTCATCGCCCTCGTCGTGCGCCTGGCGGTCGGCGTGTTGGCGTTCGCACTGGCTTACCCCCTCACACGGTGGATCCGCCCTTCGGACTATGGCCGGAGCGGCAGACCCGGCAGCTACCTGAGGCTTTGGTGGGATCGCGTGTACATGACCCAATCGTTCAGATCGCTGCGATGGTCGTGGGTCGTTCGTCAGGAGGCCGCCGATCGCCTTGGGCGCCGGGGCGAGATCCTCGAACTGTGCAACCCGATCCTGACGTTGGCCAATGCGCTCCTCTTCGCCGTCCTCGTTGTCGTGATCGCCGCCGTGGCGTGACCGCAGCAGACGCTCGACCGTCAATCGCAACGAACCTGATCGATGACAGTCAGCTTCGTGGCACCGACCGAGACGTAGTCGGTTCGGTCAGCGTCGCAGGGGTCGACGAGCACGTAGAGGTCCGCGTTGCCACCGAGGTAGAGCATCTCGGAGGTCGTCCCATCCTCCACCGCGGTGACCTGCACAGGCTGGGCGTTGAAGCCGAGCACGCTCGGAGCGATGAAGCCCGTCTCGCCGGACTCATCGAAGGACGGTCCGCGGACGACGACCTCGTAGCTCAGGAGACCGAGGAAGAACACGACTAGCACCGTGACGGCTCCGATGGCCCGTGCTGGAACCAGCCGTCTGATCTGCAGGACGCGAGGAAGATCGTCGTCCAGGTCGAAGAACTTGGCCAGCAGCAGGCCGGCGACCAATGGGCCGACGAACAGCGCGAACAAGAACTGCGTGAGTTGTGCGATCGCCACTGCGAGCACGAAGGTGAGTACGGCGAGTGCGAGGTGGCTCGACAGCCGATGCCGACGGATCCAGGACGCAAGGCGGCCGTCACCCGCCGAGTCGCTGATTAAGTCGAGCCAGCTTCCGACGAAGGCTTGCGGTCCGATCACCCCGACGAGCACCGAGACGGTGAAGAACGCGTCCGCGATCCTCGTCGCCGGGTCGACGGCGAGATCGACGGGCCGCACGCCGATCTGCCCGAGGTACTGACGCCAGAGGAGCGCGATGAGGCCGGCGAACACGCCTGCGAGAGGGATGAGTCCGATCACAAGATTTCGTAGCCGCGCATCACGCTGGCTCGAGGTCAGCTCCTTTTCACCCGCCGCTGCGGCGAGCATCTCGTGAACCTCCGCTGTCGGTAGGAACAGCTGTTGCGCCGCTGCAGCGGCGAACGGTGCGCCTCCGAACTCGGCGATCGTGCGTGGGGTCGCGCACGCGTGTGCCCCCGCATCCACGGCGAGGGAGATCGATGTCTCATCGAGGGGCGTGCCCAGTGCGGCGACCACGCCAACCGACGGGTAGCTGGTTGTGAGGTTGCGGATTATGTGCTGTGCCTCGTCGTCCGGGTCGGTCATGTCGACGACGGCGACCTCGAAGCTCTGCGCTGCAGGCTGCTGTCGAGCGACCTCATCGACGGTGGCCGCCGTGGCGACGATGTCGACATGGTCGCGGAGGGAGTAGTCACTGATGAGGGCCGACGGGTCGGCACCGATCAGGACGCAAGCGGGGCGACCGTCTGCTCTCGGCATGCCGACAGTGAACCACCGAAACAGATCGCACAGCAGGTCCTCGAGCAGAAGTTCGTTCGAGCTGGTCCCGGGACGGACTCTGTCTCAGCGGCGTCCGGTGACGTAGCCGTGACATTGACCGCCACGCGGTCCAACAGGCAGTTGGCAGGCGCCGCAGCGTGGCGGACAGCCGGGTGCTGAGAGTTCTGGCTTGCCGGCCGGGGCTGGGATGGCACTGAGTCCCGTGCGACGACAGCGGTTCATTCTGCGCACAGCGCTCGCCTGGACTCCCTAGTTTCAGGGGTGCCGCGGGCGATGGCACAGCGCTCAGGCCGGTCTCACTCGTAATGAATAGGTCAGGGGTTCGATTCCCCTCTCGGGCTCGAACTCCCACTCACAGCCACTGTCTGTCTCAGGGTCGGAGCTCGAAGTCCGGGCACGTGGCGCGATGGGGTTCATCGCCAAGGTAGGTCGCCCACTCGACCGGCGTGAGGTTGCGC
>JAOTZB010000209.1 GCA_029861625.1 Acidimicrobiia bacterium | reverse complement strand
AGCATGCCGCATCGCTGGAGCAATATCAATTGATTTCGATATATTTCACTCATGGCGGAACCATACTCCCGTCGGCCACAGTGGCGCCACGATGCTCCCGTCCGCCACAGTGTCGGTATGAACGACACCGTCGGCGCGGCCGCGGCGCTGGTCGATTCGGCCGAACGGGTGGTGGTGCTGACCGGGGCCGGAATCTCGACCGACAGCGGGATCCCCGACTTCCGGGGTCCCAACGGCTTGTGGACTCGCGATCCCGATGCCGAGAAAGCGGCCACGCTGACGAACTACGTCGGCGACGCCGAGCTGCGGCGGCGGAGCTGGGCCCGCCGGGCGACCGGCGAGCTGTGGGCCGACGTCGAGCCGAATGCCGGCCACCGTGCGATCGTCGCGCTCGAACGCCGCCACAAGCTCGACACGCTGCTGACGCAGAATGTGGACGAATTGCACCAACGGGCCGGATCGGACCCGGCCAAGGTCGTCGAGATCCATGGGACCACCAGGAAGGTCGCGTGTCTCGAGTGCGGCGATCGTCACGAGATGACTGTGATCCTCGAGCGGGTTCGGGCCGGCGAAGCCGATCCGTCGTGTCACCGGTGCGGCGGCATCCTGAAATCGGCGACCATCTCGTTCGGGCAGAGCCTGGTCGCAGCCGATCTGGCCCGGGCCGAGGATGCCGCGCTCCGTTGCGATCTCATGCTCGCCGTCGGGACCAGCCTCCAGGTGTTCCCGATCGCCAACGTCGTGCCGGCCGCCAGCCAGGCCGGCGCTCGGGTCGTCATCGTCAACGGTGAGACGACGCCGATGGACCGGCTGGCCGACGTGGTCGTCAACGACTCGATCAGCGACGTGCTCCCGATCATCGCCGGCGGGGCCGACGCGGCTCGGTGACCGGCGCAGACCCACTCGCCCTCGTCAATTCCCGACCGACTTGGTAAGCTTTCGGGGACCGATCCGAGGAGAGGACCGATGGCGACCTTTCGTGACCTGTTGAACGAGGCGAAGACCCGCATTCGTGAGGTCGAGACAGCCGAGGCCGAGGCCATGTTGGCCGGGTCGGGCCCGATCCTGCTCGATGTGCGCGAGCCGGACGAGTTCGAGCAGGGCGCGGTCCCCGGCGCCGTGCACATCCCTCGGGGAAACCTCGAGACCCAGATCGAGAACCGCATCAGCGATCGCGACACGCCCATCGTCGTGCAGTGCGCCGGCGGCGTTCGTTCGGCGTTCGCGGCCGACACGCTGCAACAGCTCGGTTACACCGACGTCGTCTCGATGATCGGCGGCTTCAACAAGTGGAAGGACGAGGGGCGGGCGTGGGCTGCACCCCGAACGCTCGACCCCGGACAGCGGAATCGTTATCAGCGCCACCTGCTGCTTCCCGAGGTCGGCGAGGAAGGCCAGCTCCAGCTGCTCGATGCCAAGGTCCTCTGCCTCGGTGCCGGCGGTCTCGGCTCGCCTGCGGCGCTGTACCTCGCCGCTGCCGGCGTGGGCACGATCGGCATCGTCGACATGGACGTCGTCGACGAGTCGAACCTGCAGCGGCAGATCCTGCACAACGTCGACCGAATCGGCGATCGCAAGGTCGACTCGGCGAAGAAGACGCTGACCGCGCTCAACCCCGACGTCAACGTCGTCACCTACGACGTCCGCCTCGGTGCCGACAACATCATCAACATCATCGCCGACTACGACGTGGTGGTCGACGGGGCCGACAACTTCCCGGTGCGGTACATGCTCAACGATGCATCGGTGAAGCTCGGCATCCCGGTCGTGCACGGCTCCATCTTCCGGTTCGAGGGGCAGATGACCGTCTTCGATCCGCGCAACGGTCCCACGTACCGCGACATGATCCCCGAACCACCCCCGGCCGAGCTCGCGCCCAGCTGCGCCGAGGCCGGTGTCCTCGGCGTGCTGCCGGGTATCGTCGGCTCGGTTCAGGCGCTCGAGGCAATCAAGTTGATCCTCGGCCACGGCGACACACTCAGCGGTCGGCTCCTCACCTTCGACGCGACCGAGCTGAGCTTCCGCGAGTTCAAGCTCCGCATCGACCCGACCAACGAGATCACCTGGGAGAACCGCGACCGTATCGTCGTCACCGAGCTCGACGGTCTCTGCGCGCCCGTGCCGCTCGCCGCACCCTGACATCGACGTCGCGCGTCGGCTGATCCGGGTCGGTCTCGCCGACCCGGGATCGTCACGTCGGTCCTGCGTCCACCGAGCGCGGCCGCCTGAGCACGAAGTGCCAGCCGACCATGGCCAGCTCGGCCACGATGTTGATCACCCGATGTGTGACGGATGCGCCGACGACCGACTCGAGCCCGCCGCCGATGAGGCCGATCAGCACGACCTCGCGGACGCCGATTCCCGCCGGCAGTGGGAGGACGACGAACCCGGCCACCCAGGCCACCGCGAACACCAGTGCCAGTGACACCACGTCGCGGTCGTCACGGAGCGGTTCGACCAGCACGGCGTACCCCGCCGAGGTTGCCCCGAGCGACGCTGCGGTCCACCCGAAGCTGACGAGGATCGCTCGTTGCGCGGGAACCAGCTCGGGGTCTGGGAGGCGCCGGATGAACCGCCGCAGCGAACCGATGGTGATGACCATCAGCGGGCGCCAGAGCAGCCCGACGGCGGCCAGCCCGCCGAGGCAGAATACGCGGCTCACTCCCGACAACGTCGTGTCGGCGACGCTCAGACCCGCGAGGGCGAGGCCGCCAGCGGCAACGGCGGACAACCCGACGATGGGAAGGCCGAGCGCCAGGCGGCTCGCGCCGAGCGTGTCGCTCCGCGACATCGCAACCATGCTCGAGATCTGGACGAACCCGCCCCCGGGAACGTACTTGCCCAGCTGTGACATGTAGAGGGCGCCGGTGAGCGAGCGGCGCTCGGCCGGTCGGTCGAACAGCGCGACCCACGCGCGCGCGGCGGTCCACAGCCACAAGACCGCGAACCCGAACGCCGCCACCCAACGCGACGCCGGCGGGAGAATCTTGTCGTCGGTCGAGACGATGGCGGACCACAACGCCAGCCCGGTGGCGCCGAGCCCGGTCGCAATCGCGGCCGCGATGAGCGCTCGACGGGTCGCAGACCTGCCGGGCGATTCCGGGGAGCTCGGCTGGTCAGACACGGGACAGATCCGAGAGGAGCTCGCGGATGGCGGTGTCCAACGGGTCGACGATCCTCGACGGGCCGAAGCGCTCGACGGCCCGTCGGAAGGCTGCTCGGCGAAGTCGTTCGAGGGCATTGCGGTCGTCCGCGAGGCGGGCGACCGCGTCGGCCAGTGCAACGGCATCGCCGAACGGGACGTAGACGGCAGCGTCGGCGAACGCGGCGCGCTGACTGGGCGAGTCGCCGGTGATGACGGCACACCCGGCCGCGGCTCCTTGGAACACCTTGTTCGGAACGACTCGTGCCGCCTTCGGGGTCGTGCCGAACACGCCGAGACAGATGTGGTGGCGAGCCACCTCGGCCGCGAGATCGGCCGGATCGAGCCAGTCGATCCAGCGCGCATCGCCGGCTTCGGCCGCAGCCTCGGTCTCGGGTCGGTCCTGGCCGTCACCGATCATCGTGAACGAGATGTCGTCTCGGTCGGCGAGGCGAGCGATCGCGGCACCGATGGTGGGGGAGCCCTGGAGTGGCGTGTAGAGCCCGAAGAAGATGACTCCCACGGGGTCGCCGGCGGCCGTCGTGGGATCGGCGAACCACTCGTCGGTCGCGCCGACCGCCGTGACGATCGGGCGCCGGCGCGTCGCCGCACACGTGGTCGCCTGCGCCTCGGTGTCGACGAGCACCAGATCGGCGGCACCCGTCGCACGCCGGTCGACGAACCGGAGCAACCGGGCCACGATCGATCTCGGGCCCATGCGCCGGTCGAGAGCCGTGTCGCCGAGCCCCACCATGTAGTCGAGCACGACCGGACAGTCGAAGAGGCGCGTCGCGAGGTGGATGTCGAACTGGCCGAGGTAGCCCACGACGACGATGTCGGCATCGACGTCGAGCGCCCGGGTTCGCCGCCAGAGCCGAGCCCAGGCTCGGAGGATCTTTGCGGCCAGGATCGGTGCCCGCCACGGTTGGCGAGCTGTCCGGAGGCGCTCGGCGGTGGTCACCCCGAGCGGCTCGTTGACCTCGGTGACGGTGTGGCCGTGGGCCCGGAACCCGTCGACGAGCACCTGCACTCTCGGGTGGGTGACGGTGTCGTACGTTCCGAAGAACACGATCGAGAGCGGGTCGGACACGATCGGGGAATCGTACCGGCTGGCCCGATGCCGTCCCGGTACCGCCGTCAGCTCGGGACTCGACCGGTTCCGATGAGTCCGGGGCCCAGATTCGTGCGGCGAGCCGCCCGCTGCAGGAGACGGAACGGGAGCGTGCCGAGCTGGACGACGACGCCCGACCACGCCGGCGGCTGGTGGTACCGTCCGCTCTCGGCGGTGAGCTCGGCCCGGTCGGTGTCGCTGGCTGTCGCGAGCTCTCGCGCCGCCATCCGGTTCCTGACCGCTTCGAGCACGTAGCCGAGCGGGAATCCGTACGGCTCGACGTGCACATCGCTGAGCCCGGCGTCGGCCAGCAGCTGCTCGAGGTCGGTCGGATCGTAGCGACGATGGTGTCCCACCCGGACGTCCTGGTGCGAGAAGCGCTTCCGGTGGGCCGGCACGGAGACGATGACGTGGGCACACGGCTCGAGGCGTTCCACCCACGAACGCAGCGCGCCGAGGTCGTCCTCGATGTGCTCGAGGACCTCGAACGAACACAGCAGGTCGAAGGCCACGGGCTCGACCTCGTCGAGGTGGCCGACGATCGACCCGGCGCTGCCGATGGCGTCGCCGGCGGCCCGCCTCGACTCGACGTCGGGTTCGACGCCGATGTAGGGCCCGCGGGCCGCGAGCCGTGCGCCGATCGAACCGCGGCCCGCGCCGACCTCGAGGGTTCGCGAGTGGGCGCCGACCTCGGGCAGGCGCCGCTTCACGACGTCCCACCGAAGCCATGCATTCGGCGAAAGCGACGGCGCCATGTCAGCGACCGACCGGTCTGCAGCCGAGGGTGGACGTCGTGCAGGTCGGGACCATGACCGCCGCATCGTAGCGTTGTCCGATGGTCGCACCGTCGCTGTGTTCGCCGCGATCGGGGAGGCTCGCCGGGTACCATCCCGTGCGATGAAAGGTCTGATCCTGTCGGGCGGTGCCGGAACCCGGTTGCGCCCGATCACTCATACGAGCGCCAAGCAGCTGGTGCCCGTCGCCAACAAGCCGATCCTGTTCTACGGGATCGAGGACATGGCCGCGGCCGGCATCACCGAGATCGGCATCATCATCGGCGACACCGGCGACGAGATCCGTGCCGCCGTCGGCGACGGCTCTGCGTTCGGGGTCAACGTCACCTACCTGCCACAGGAGGCCCCGCTCGGCCTCGCTCACTGCGTGCTCATCGCGCACGACTTCCTCGGCGACGACGATTTCGTCATGTACCTCGGCGACAACATGCTCGAACAGGGGCTCAGCGACTTCGTCACCAGTTTCGAGAGCGACCGGGCCGCGGCTCGCATCCCGGCCGATGCCGACGGCCCTGCTGTCCCGGCCGCGCAGATCCTCCTGGCCAAGGTCGACGACCCCAGCGCGTTCGGCGTGGCCGAGCTCGCGCCGGGTGGTGATTCGGTCGTGCGTCTGGTCGAGAAGCCGGCCGACCCTCCGTCGAATCTCGCGCTGGTCGGTGTCTACCTCTTCGACGCGACGATTCACGAGGCCGTCGCGTCGATCGCGCCGTCGGATCGGGGCGAGCTCGAGATAACCGACGCCATCCAATGGCTCATCGAGCACGGTCATCGGGTGCGCCACGAGGTGCTCGAGGGCTGGTGGATCGACACCGGGAAGAAGGATCCCCTGCTCGAATGCAACCGGCTCGTGCTCGATGTGCTCGAGGCGCGTGTCGATGGTTCGGTCGACGACGAGTCTCGACTCGAGGGCAAGGTCATCATCGAAGCCGGCGCGGTGATCGAGCGGTCGGTGATACGAGGCCCGGCCATCGTCGGGGTCGACGCCGTCGTCCGCGACAGCTACATCGGGCCGTTCTCGTCGGTGGCCGCCCGTTGTGAGGTGATCGACTCCGAGCTCGACCACAGCGTGATGCTGGCCGACAGCCGAATCGTGGGCATTCCCCGCATCGTCGACTCGCTGATCGGTCGCAGCGCCGAGGTCCAACAGTCCAACGCCCGGCCTCGCGCCACTCGCCTCATGCTCGGCGACCACTCCCGAGTCGAGATCTCATGACCACGATCGGAATCGGCCCGCGGGGCCAGTTGGAGACCACATGGCAACGGTGACCCCTCACACCGACATCAACGGTGTGTACGTCGTCGAGCCCGACGTCCACCGTGACGAACGGGGGCTGTTCGTCGAGACCTATCGTCGGTCGTGGATCCCCGGCGAACGCGAGATGATCCAGTCGAACCGTGCCGATCGCCAGCAGGGGTCGATCGTCGGTCTGCACTACCACCTCCACCAGGCCGACTACTGGTACGTGCCGTTCGGCACCGCTCGCGTCGTCCTCCACGACCTGCGCGGCGGCGGACCCACCGATCGTGTCACCGTCACCATCGATCTGGGGGCGCAACCCGACGGCGAGTTCTCCCACAACGGGGTGTTCATCCCACCCGGTGTTGCCCACGGATTCGCGGCGCTGAGCGACATGACGATCACCTATCTGGTCGACGGCTACTACAACCCGGCCGACGAGCTCGGCGTTGCCTATGACGATCCCGAGATCGACGCCGACTGGGGACTGACCGACCCGGTGCTCTCCGCCCGCGACCGAGCCAACCCTCG
>JAOTZB010000208.1 GCA_029861625.1 Acidimicrobiia bacterium | reverse complement strand
CAAGTGCGATCTCGGCGAGGCGGCACCGGGCGACGTGGGAACCGACTGGCGCTGCGCCTACGTTGAGAGTTCATGAGATCCAGACGCTTCGCCGTGTTCGCCGTTGCCGTGGGCCTCGTTGCCGCCGCGT
This sequence comes from Acidimicrobiia bacterium, assembly GCA_029861625.1. Lineage (GTDB taxonomy): Bacteria > Actinomycetota > Acidimicrobiia > Acidimicrobiales > JAHEJN01 > JAOTZB01. The sequence continues at coordinate 6,694 of JAOTZB010000208.1, read as the reverse complement.
GCGGGTCGAGTGAACCGACCACGACCATCGACTCCGAAGCCGCGGGGCAGGTCGAGGACCAGGCCGCGCCGACGGTGACCCCCGCGCCTGATCCCACGAGTGCGCCGACACCCGAGCCCACGCCGACAGCCGAGCCGACGCCGACGCCCGAACCGGTCCCCGAGCTCACCCTCGACCTCCCGGGCCTCCCCGCGCTCGGCGCCGGTGCGGTCTACGAGGCGTGGCTGATCGCCGATGGCACACCGGTCAGCGCCGGCACGTTCGATCTCGTCGGCGGATCCACCGTGCAGCTCCCCGTCGTCGAGGAGTCGACGGCATCGGCCGTGGTCATCACCATCGAGACCGACGACGATCCGGCCCCGGCCGCCACCCACGTCCTGGCCGGCTCGTTGGTCGAGGGCCGGGCGACATTGACCATCGCCGACGCCGCCGCGATCGGCGCCGATTTCGAGGACGCGTCCGGCCAGTACATCCTGGGCACCCCCACCGACGGTTCGGGTGCCCCGGAGAACGAACGCAGCGGTGTGTGGTGGACCTTCATCCCCCGGGCCCAGTCGCTCTTCCTGCCCGAGCTGCCCGACGGCTGGGTCTACGAGGGCTGGCAGGTCATCGACGGTGTGCCGGTGAGCACCGGCACCTTCACCACACTCTTCGGTGCGCCCGACGATGCCGCCCCCTACTCCGGCCCGGAAGCCGGGCCCCCGTTCCCGGGTGAGGACTTCCTGCAGAATGCGCCTGACGGCCTCACCTTCCCGCGTGATCTGCGCGGCACCGAGGTCGTCATCAGCATCGAGCCGGTACCCGACACCGATGTGGCACCGTTCCCGCTCGTCCCGCTCAGGGGATTCGTCGCCGACGACGCCTCCGACCACGTGCACTATTCGGTGGACAACGTGGCCGCCGACCTCCCCGAGGGCACGGCGACGCTGGGCTGAGGTTCGGTCGGGGCGGGTCGACCGGGACCTCGCGTTGACGTTCAGGCGTCGACGAGGAGGTCGTGGAAGGGCCGCATGCCGCCGGGAGCAGGTTCGGTCGTGACGACGAAGTCGCGGACGACCTCGATGAAACGGGACGGATTCTCGATGTGGGGGAAGTGTCCGCCGCCTTCGAACAGCTCGAGCCGGCTGCCCGGGATGGCGTCATGGGCCGCATGGGCATGATCGACCGGGATGATCGGATCAGCTCCGCCCCACACGATCATCGTCGGCATGGCTGCCGCCAGGTAGAGACGATCGGTCGCACTGACCGACTGGCCTCCCGGGTCGATGACGGCACGCAGGGTGCGGATGAACGCTGCGCGGTTCTCGGCCTGGGTGAGGGAGGCGTACGCCCGCCACATCTCGGCCAGATGAGGTGAGCGCCAGCCGCTTCGGTGGAGGATGCGGCCGACCGCGTCGCCCTGATCGCGCAGGAACGGCGCGAACAGGACCGGCATCATGAGCTCGGCGCCGGGCAGCGTGAGGATGCGGAGCAACCAGCTGACCTCGCGTCCGAGCCCGCCACTGCCGACGAGCACCATGCGGTCGACGAGCTCGGGGTGCTGGTAGGCGAGCTGCATGGCCACGCCGCCCCCCAGCGACTGTCCGATCACGGTGACCGGCCCGAGATCGAGAACGGCGAGGAGATCTCTGAGGCCGCTCGCGAACGCGCCGAGCGAGTAGTCGCCGACCGGTTTGGCCGACTCGCCGTGGCCGAGCAGATCGGGTGCCAGGACGGTGAAGTCGCGGGCCAGCTCCGGCATGACCTCGCGCCATGTCCGCGAGCTGCCCGCCATCCCGTGGATGAGGAGGATCGTCGGCCGGCTCCGATCGGTGTCGGCCAGGCGGTACGTCACGTCGTGTCCATGGATGGTGATGTGGCGGCGGGGAATGGTCATCCCACCAAATTACCAGTAGGTAACTTGTGAGCAAGTGCCGAAGGTCCTCAGTGGGCCGTGGCCCGGGTCGATCGGGCGCGGGTACGGTCTGAGACCTGCGTCGTCTGCTCGCCCTCCTCGTGCTCCTCCTCGTCCTGGCCGCCGCCGGGTGCGCGGACGACACCGAGCCGGAACCCGCGGTTGTAGTGGCCCCCGATGTCGTGGCCGATCGTGCGACCGCCGCCGTCGAGTCCGTCACCACCATGCGAGCCGACGTGTCGCTCATCTCGTCCTACGACGACCTGCCCGCCGTCGTGGCACGGGCAGAGGCGGCCATCGACCTCGGTGCGGGAATCGCCACGCTCGACACGTCGATCAGCCTCGAGCCGGGTGCCGATGGCGGCGAGGAGCAGTCGCAGGAGATCGTGGTCGTGGGCGATCGCGCCTACCGGCGCGACCCGGGCGAGGAATGGGAGTCGTCGGGCGACACCCTGGTCGAGGTTGCACTGGCCGCGTTCGAAGAAGACGGCAGTGACATGGCGGCGGCGGTCACGCGCATCGTGCTCGCCGCGCCTGCGCCGTGGATCGCGACCACGGATGGCGGCGTGACCACCTACGTCAGTGCCGACGAGACGAGCGGCGCGGTTGTCGAGGTCGACATCGACGACGACGGTCACCTCACCCGCCTCGTCCGGTCGCAGCCACCGTTCGGAGCCGACGTCGACGATCTCCGCCGAGTGGGTGCCGAGACCGTGTTCACCGGCTTCGACAGCACCACTGTGGAGATTCCGGCCGACCTCCCGCCGGGCTGATCGGGTCCAGGTCGCGGCGATCTCCCAGGCGGAGGTCAGCCGGGGATGATGCTGGACGGGTCCGCCTTGAGGAAGAACAGCTCGAGCTGGATGTTGTCGGGGTCTCGGAACACGAGCACGTCCCACGGGTCCTGCTCGGTGATGCCCGAGTGGGGGATGTCGCGCTCATCGAGCCGGGCCACCCATCGGTCGAGCTCTGCTCGGGACGCGACGTTGAAGGCCAGGTGGTCGAGTCCGACCCGGCGCTCGTCGAAGGGTGTGCCCGGATTTGCGTCGTGTTGCTCGAGCCCGATCACCACCCCGGAGCTCGGCTCGAGGATGTACCGCACATCGAGGTCGTGGTCGTCGCTGCGGCCACCGAACAGCGGGATTGCTCCCAGGAGCTCCCGGTACCAGGCATCGCTGGCCTCGAGATCGGTGACGCTCAGATCGACGTGAGAGATCCCGGTGATCGACGGCCCGGCGGATGACGACATCGAGAGCTCCTCGTGTGGTGGTCAGTCGAGTCTGGCCGGGGCACGGTGGATCGCACAAGGTCTGCGACGCCTTGTGGCCCGACTCTGTAACGTCGCGGTCGTCATCGCTTCGGAGCGACGGAACACGACACGGGAGACGCTGCGATGGACGAGGCGAAGCTGGAGGCATTCCTGGCGACATTCATCGCCGACATGGGTGGCACGGGAACGATCGCGATGGTGGCGGTGGGCAACGAGCTCGGTTTGTACGAGGCGATGGACGGGCAGGGGGCGATGACCGCGGCCCAGCTGGCCGAGGCGTCCGGCTGCAACGAGCGTCTGGTGGGTGAGTGGCTGGACCAGCAGGCATCGGCGGGCTACCTCGTCTTCGATGCCGAGACATCCGCCTACGAGCTGCCACCCGAACAGGCATTCGCGCTGGCCCAGCGCCAATCCCCTGGCTTCGTCGCCGGCGGGGTGCTCACGTACGCCTCGATGTTCATGGATCTGGACCGGGTCGCCGATGCATTCCGCGGCGACGGCGCAGTGGCCTGGGGTGACCATCACCCCTCCCTGTTCCGTGGTGTGGCGGAGTTCTTCCGGCCGGGCTACCAGTCGATGCTCACCACGGCATGGATTCCCTCCATCGAGGGGGTGACCGAGAAATTGGAGGCCGGTGGTCGGGTCGCCGACGTCGGCTGTGGTCACGGCATCTCCTCGGTGGTCATGGCCCAGGCCTACGGAGCCAGCGAGATCTACGGCTTCGACTTCCATCCGCCGTCGATCGACGTGGCGAGGGAAGGCGCCGAGATCGCCGGCGTGAGCGACCGCGTGCACTTCCGGGTTGCAGCCGCCGACGAGTTCACCGGCGAGTTCGATCTCGTGTGCTTCTTCGACTGCCTGCACGACATGGGCGACCCCGTCGGCATCGTCGAACACACGAGGTCGCAGCTCGCCGAGGGCGGAATCGTCATGCTCGTGGAGCCGTTCGCGCACGGCGACAGGGTGACCAACCACCAGCGCCCCTTGGCCCGGGCGAGCTACGCCGCATCGACCTTCATCTGCACGCCGAACTCGCTGTCGCAGCCAGTGGGTCGTGCCATGGGCGCCCAAGCGGGGGAACCGGGCATGCGAGCGGTGTTCGAGGAGGCCGGGTACCGCCATTTCCGGCGGGCGTCCGAGACTCCGTTCAACATCGTCTACGAAGCTCGGGCGTGAGGCCCCGACGAGTAGCGCCGCGACCCTGGGTCAGCCGGTGACGCCGTCCGTCAAGGTGATGAGGAAGATCTCGTCGCCCTCGAGTGGTGCGAGCAGCGAGATGATGCGTATCTCGTTGTCAGCGCCCGATGTACGAGTCCACGAGACGCCGCCCGAGTCTCCTTCGCCCCGTTGATATTCATCGGGCTGCGAGGCAGTCCACTCGTCATAGAACGAGATCGCCGAGTCGAACGAGTCCACGCCCAACGTGACCGACAGCACCTTGATGCCATCGGCATCGTTGGTCACCGCGACGAGACCGTCGGGCGGGGCCGGGATGGGGAAGTCGCCGACGTCGGCGCCCTGCCCTCCGTCGACCGCGTCGCCGGAGCTGCCGTCGTCGTCGGCCGCCTCGCCAGCGGATGGCTGGGACGCAGACGTGCCGGAATCCGGCTCGTCGTCGCCGCCGCAACCGCTGAGCACGACCATGCCGAGGGCGAATATGCAGATGAGAAGCTTGCGAATCATCGCCGCATAGTAGCTGGGTGGCCTAGTACTGGGCTGCTGTGGCGAGTTGGGTGACAGCGCGTTCGATGACCTCGCGGGGTGCGGCGATGGTCATCCGAGCGAAGCCGGCTCCTTCGCGCCCGAACCAGTGGCCCGGGCTGAGCGCAAGGCCGGCGGCCGCCGCGAGCCAGCCCGGGATGGCCGGCAACTCGAGACCGAGCTGGCGGAGGTCGAGCCAGGCCAGATAGGTGCCCTCGGGGGCGATCAGCTCGATCTCGGCAGAAAGACCCTGTCGAAGCAACTCGATGTTGTCGGAGATCAGCACCAGGAACTCGTCGAGCCAGCGCTCTCCGTGCCGGTACGCGGCCTCGAACGCGGCTAGGCCGAAGACGTTGTTGCAGGTCAAGTGGAGCTGAGAGCTTCTGTTCTCGAAGCGCTGCGCGATCTCGGCACGGTTCGTGATCAGCAGGGTGTCACAGACGCCTGCGAGGCCAAATGTCTTGATCGGCCCGTGCGCCGCCGCCCAGGACACATCATGGGCCTCAGCAGCGCCGGCGGTTGACAGCGGTCGCACGGGTCTGTACTTTCCATATCGGTTAATTAATCGTTCCGGAAAGTAGGAGGCGAATCCATGACGGCCACGATCGACGAAGATCGGCTCAGCGAGACCTTCGCCGCACTGGCCAACTCGACGAGAAGAGCGATCCTGGCTCGCCTCCTGGAGGGCGAAGCGAACGTGAACGAGCTCGCCGATCCTTTCGACCTGACGCTTCCAGCCATCTCGAAGCACATCAAGGTGCTGGAGCGGGCCGGGTTGATCGCGCGCGGTCAACGAGCGCAGTACCGTCCGTGCACCCTCGACCCCACGCCCCTCGAGGAGATCTCGACCTGGGCCGAGCAGTATCGGCCCGTCTGGGAGGCTCGCTTCGACCGGATGGGCAGCTATCTCGAGCAACTCCAACCGCAACGAAAGGCAGACGAACACGATGGCTGACAACAATCCCTCGGTGGACTCGGTGGTGATCGAGCGCACCCTCGACGCTCCAGTGGATCTCATCTGGCAGATGTGGACCGATCCGCAGCACTTCAAGGCCTGGTATGGCCCGGATGGTGCCACCATCCCCGTTGCCAAGATGGACGTCCGGGTCGGCGGCACCCGACTGGTGTGCATGCAGATGGAGACCCCTGACGGCACGATGCAGATGTGGTTCACCGGCGAGTACCGCGAGATCGTCGAGAACGAGCGCCTCGTCTACACCGAATCCATGTCCGACGAGAACGGCAACGTACGGTCGCCCTCGGACATGGGCATGCCTGAGGGGCATCCCGAAACAACCGAGATCATCGTCGAGCTCGACGATGTCAGTGGTCGCACGAAGATGGTGATGACCCATGCCGGAGTTCCCGGAGACTCTCCCGGTGCCGCCGGATGGAACATGGCACTCGACAAGCTTGCCGCTCACGTCGAGGCACAGAGCGGTTGACACCTGGGACCGGTGACGCACATGGACAATTTCGCTCTCATCGCCGAACAACGTCGACGCGTTGCCGACACGCTCGCCGGACTCACCGATGACCAGTGGTCAGAGCCAAGCCTTTGTGGGGACTGGACCGTGCAGCATGTTGCTGGTCACCTCTCCAGTGGATGGAACATCAGCACACCCCGATTCATACGTGGACTCGTCCGGGCCCGCGGCAGCTTCAACAACGCAAACGCACGCTTCGGACGTGAGCTCGGAGCTCGGAGCACAGAGGAGATCATCGCCGATCTCAGGGCCAACGCCGAGCACACCTTCACGCCGCCCGGCGCCGGCTCCGAAGCCCCTCTGGCCGATGTCCTGGTTCACGCCCAGGATATGTTCATACCG
>JAOTZB010000207.1 GCA_029861625.1 Acidimicrobiia bacterium | reverse complement strand
CAGTCTCGGCATCTTCGATGTTGCTGTCGTGCCCCGGGCTCGGGTGGGCGTGATGTCGACCGGCGACGAGCTGATCGAGGGGCCGGCGCGGCTCGCGCCGGGTCAGATACGCGACTCGAACCGCCGCACCTTGTTGTCGCTCGTCGAGCAAGCAGGCGCCGAGCCGATCGATCTCGGGCTGATCCGTGATGACGAGGCCGCCATCCGCGACGCCATCGTCGGCGCGGTGGGCCGGTGCGACGCGCTGATCACGAGCGGGGGCGTGAGTATGGGCGACTTCGACTACGTGAAGAAGGTGCTCGACGAGGTCGGTGACATGTCGTGGATGCAGATCGCCATCAAACCGGCGAAGCCGTTGGCGTTCGGGGTCGTCGACGACATGCCCGTGTTCGGACTGCCCGGCAACCCGGTGTCGTCGATGGTGTCGTTCGAGCTGTTCGCCCGACCGGGGCTCCGCACACTGATGGGTCACGCCGACGTACACCGCCAGCCCGTGGTCGGGGTGGCCGCCGAACCGTTGCACCGCCGTGCCGACGGCAAGACACATTTCGCCAGGGTCGAGGTCGACTACCTCGACGGCGAGTACCGATTCCGCTCGGCGGGCGGCCAGGGCTCACATCAGCTCTCGGCGATGGCGTACGCCGACGCGCTGGCCGTGCTGCCCGACAGTGAGGGGATCGACACGGGCGACCGAGTCGACCTGTTGCTCATCGAGTAGGTCAGAGCTCGAACCGCTCGCGCCCGTAGTCGGTGTCGAAGGTGATCTCGTTGCCGTCGGTGCGCAGCCACGGCCACAGCTCGGTCGGTTTCACCGCAACCATGGCGATGGAGTTGCACTCCTTCTTCCACACCCGGGTGACGGCGCGCAGCACCGGGCCCGCGACCAGCAGCACCATGTGTTTGGAGCGTGAGCGCCGGAGGTCGGCGGCCTCCCACGGGAGGTGGAGCCCGTAGCGGTAGCGGAAGGTGTGCTCGCCGGTGGGGTCGAACGAGCGGATGGTCTTCTCGAACTCGGCCTCGGTCCAGCGATACACGTAGTTGGGGATGGCGGTGTTGTTCAGCCCGCCGGCGAGGCCCTGATGGACCACCACGGCCTCGATCTCGTGTTCGCCGGTCAGGCCGCTGCGGATGGCGAGCCGCATCAGGGCGCTGTCGCGGGCCTCGACGGCGATCACGCCCCTGCGGGCCACCCGGTAGAGCTCGACCAGGCCCCGGTGCGGTGATGCGCAGTGGTGGAGGCCGTCGACGACGACGGCCCAGTCGAACGAGTTGTCGTCGTAGCTGAGCGCTTGGGCGTCCTGACGGCTCCACTCGAACGGCGCGGTGTCGGCGTTGTTCGGGTTGTCGTCGAGGTTGGAGATGATGACATCGGTGAAGCCGAGCCCGGCGAAGAGGTCGCGCTCGTTACTTCCGCCGCAGACCGACAGGATGTGGTCGTCGGGCGAGACGAGTCCGTCGTCGACGAGCTCGTCGAACACGCCCGAGACGAACGCCGAATGCATGGCCGCAGGCTAGTGCTGCGCTCCCGGACTGTTCCGCTGGGGTCGCGACGGGGCGGATTGGTAGTCTGGCGTCACATGGCAACGGAACAGCTCGTCGACGGCTTCGGCCGGGTCCACCGCGATCTCCGCATCTCGGTCACCGATCGGTGCAACTTCCGCTGCACCTACTGCATGCCCGAAGAAGGAATGGACTGGCTTGATCGCAGCGAGCTGCTCACCTTCGAGGAGATCGAACGGCTCGCCCGGGTGCTGGTCGAACGCTTCGGCATCGACAGCATCCGCATCACCGGCGGCGAACCGACCGTTCGCGCCCATCTCACCGTGTTGATCGAAAAGCTCGCCGCGCTCGGAACCGATCTGGCGATGACGACCAACGGATCCACGCTGCGGTTGATGGCCAACGATCTTTGCGCCGCCGGGCTCAACCGCCTCAACGTCTCGCTCGACACGCTGCAGGCCGATCGGTTCCTGGCCATGACCCGCCGAGACGACCTCGACAAGGTGCTCGACGGCATCGACGCAGCCCTCGATGCCGGCTTCGATCCCATCAAGGTCAACGCCGTGGTGATGCGGGGTGAGAACGACGACGAGCTCGTCGACTTCGCGACGTGGGCCCGCGACCGTGGCCTGATCATGCGGTTCATCGAGTTCATGCCGCTCGACGCCGACGAGGCGTGGACCAACCGCCAGGTGGTCAGCCTGACCGAGATCGTCGAGACGATCGGCGCGGTGTACCCGCTCGAGCCGGTCGAGCGCACGTCGGCTCCCGCATCGCGATTCCGGTACCTCGACGGCTCCGGCGAGATCGGTGTCGTCGCCAGCGTCACCCAGTCGTTCTGCGAGAGCTGTGACCGCATCCGACTCGGCGCCGAGGGGCAGTTCCGCAACTGCTTGTTCGCCCACGACGAGCTCGATCTCAGGCCGGCGTTGCGCGGTGGGGGCTCCGACGACGAGCTCGCCGATCTGTTCCGAGGGGTCGTCGCCGACAAGTGGGCGGGCCATCAGATCAACAAGGTGCACTTCATCCGGCCCCGCAAGTCGATGTCGCAGCTCGGCGGCTGACAGTCCGAAGCGGCGACCGAGTGCGAGCCCGGGTACTAGGATTCCGCCATGTCCGACTCCGGTCTCACTCATCTCGACCCGCTGGGCCGGGCCCGCATGGTCGATGTCACCCCGAAGGAGCCGAGCCACCGGCGCGCCATCGCGAGGGCTCGTGTCGAGATGCATCCCGACACGGCGTCGGCCGTTGCCCGTGGCGCCATCGCCAAGGGCGACGTGTTGGCGGTGGCCCGTGTCGCCGGCATCCAGGCTGCCAAGCGGGCGTCCGAGCTGATCCCGTTGTGTCATCCGCTGCTGGTCGGCGCGATCCTCGTGAACTTCCGCATCGAGGACTCCCACATCGAGGTCGAGTCCGAGGTCGAGACCGTCGATCGCACGGGCGTCGAGATGGAGGCGCTCACTGCGTGTTCGGTCGCGGCACTCACGATCTACGACATGTGCAAGTCGAAGGATCGGGCGATGACCATCACCAACGTCGCACTGTGGGAGAAGACGGGCGGGCGTTCGGGCACCTACCGACGCGATCCCGACGCCGACCCGGTCGCCCACGACCTCTGACCATGTCGAACGCCGGTGCCGATCATGGCGCGGCCAGCCGGTGACGACATGGTCCGTTATGGCCGTGACGCCTGTCACATCGCGTTGGCGCGCGGCGGTCGGTCGTAGTAGAACCGTAATGTTTGTTACGTCGCCGTAACGCCACCGCCCCGAGTATCCACCACCCAGCCGCGCGGCGGTGCCACCATCTTCTCACCAAAGGTTCCCAACCACATTGACGACGCTTGTGATCCTTCTCGTACTGGCAATGCTCTGGATGGCGGTTCTGGTGCCCCCCATGCTTCGGGGGCGGAGCTCGCAACGACGGTCCTTCAACGGAACCTTCGACTTCAAGCGTCAGCTCGGGTTGCTCGACCCCAATCGGAACCGGTCCGCTTCGGTCACCGCGATCCGTCCGGCCCGCGCGACCCCGATCCGCCGGGTGCCGAACCCGAGCCCGGGCCACTCGCTGGCAGCTGCGCCGCATCCGTGGTTCGCCATGCCACCCTCGCTCGACGCCGCCCGCCGACGCCGCCGCGACATCATCGTGGCCTTCGCCGGCCTGTCGGTGCTCACGCTGGTGCTCGCCGTCGCGTTCGGCGGACCGTTCCTCGCCGCCCAACTGCTCTCCGATCTCGCCCTGCTCGGGTATGTGATGGCCGTGGCCCAGCGTCAGCGTCTTGCCGACGAGCGGCGCGACAAGGTCACGCCGATTCGCCCGCCCCAGGTCGCAGCTGCGGCCGGCGGGCACCGCGAACTGCTCCAGCGCGCCGCGACCTGATCGGCGCCGGTTCGGGCCGGACACATCTGGAGTCCCAGGGGCTACGCTGACAGCCCCACTGGGGGTGTAGCTCAGTTTGGCTAGAGCGTCTCGGTCGCATCGAGAAGGTCGTGGGTTCGAGTCCCATCACCTCCACCATTGTTGGAGCTCTTGAACCATCGATCTGTGCAGTGTCGTCGGCGGTGATGATGGCCGCCCATCGGCCAGCAGCGGCGAGCACGGCTCCACCGACGGGTCAGCGCGAAGAGCGCCCGTGGCAGAGGCCGGCCAGCTTCTCACCCCACCGGAGCGCCCGGTCGAGCTCGCCCGGGACCAGCGGTCCTTCACTGCCGGTCACGAGGAAGCACTCGGGCTCGGTGACCAGATCGAAACCGTGGCGGCGCAGACGTTTGCCGATGCCCTTCGCGGCCGAGCCGGTGATGAGGACAGGCTTGTCGATGCGGGTGTCGAACGCGGCGCCGAGGCGTCCCCGCCCGTCGGCGAGCAACATGTCGAACCATTCGCCTAGGCCTGGGCTCCCGGCGTTGTCGTCGAGGTCGATCTCGTCGTCGGCGGCCGCGGTCTCGGCTGCGGCCCTGCGACTCGCGGCCGAGCTCATCCCGTGCACGTGGGTCGGGCCGCCGACCACCACGAGGTCGGCCTCGTCGACCGCGTCCATCGGCACCTGTTCGGTCGTGCCGAGCCTGACCGATCCGAGTGGCTCGAGGCCGCGCGCAATCTCGTTGGCGATGGCGTGGGTGTTGCCGTACATCGACTCGTAGACCACGACCGATCTCATGGCGGCTCCCTTCGGTCGGTCACCAGCGGCCCGCGCCGACTCGGTCGGCGGACCGCTCTCATGATCGACCCGGCCCGATGGCGGGACAAGGGCAGAAAGCCTCCACACGACGGGCACCGTGGAACGAGCCCGCCTAGTCCAGCAACCTCACGAAGCAGTAGATGCCCTCCACGACGCCGAACAGCGGCCACATGCCCCAGACGACCACCCAGTACGTGAATGTGCGCTCCCGGAACCCGAGGTCGCGGTCCCAGACGAAGTAGAAGATCGCCGTGTACCAGAACGGCACCGACGCGGCCAGCGCCAACAAGAAGCCCCACTGCTGCCCGAGCAGCATTCCGATGCTCCCGCCGATCTGGAGGGGGGCCCAGATGAACGGGTCGGCCCACGCGAAGCCCTGGTTGAACGCGAAGTAGGCCGTCGGGTCGGTGTCGTCGGGGCTGCCGCCGTAGATGTTCTCGATCGTCCAGGCGCTGCGGGGGCGGATCACCGCCACGAGCTGGAGGCCGGCGAGCATTCCCATCAACACGAGGCCCGTCACCGCGATGATCCACGTTGGTGCGGTCACGGCCATCGGTGCCCCCTCACGACGTCGGAAGTGCCACGATCGCGGCGACGATCGTGATCACGGCCATCGCGCCCCAGACGGCCAACAGGGCGTAGCCCAGGCGCACGTTGAGCGGGGCACCGACCCGGAAGTCGCGGCGTTGCATCGTGAGCCGCGTGAGGATCCCCCTGCCGGCGAAATAGAGGTACACGCCGCCCCCGACGAGGCCGAGGTACGCCCACTCGGGTGTGTCGAGGATGAGCATGACGCCCGCGACGACCATCGTCCACAACGTGAGCGCATCCCAGGGAGCTTCGCCCCGGATGTCGGCCCAGAACGTGGGTTCGACATCGTCCTCCGGCTCGGAGAGGGACAGCTTCACGGCGGTCCGCGGCGCCAGCCACGAGACCGTCTGACCACCCCGCAGAGCAACGAGAGGACGACGACGGCGATTCCCCAGAGGGCGTTCATGGTGAAGACGACAGCACCGAACGAGCCGCTCCGACCGGGGCGATGGTCACCACTCAGCCGATGCGGCCGAGCCACACGCCGATCTCGTTGAACACCGGATCGGTGCCGCCATCGGACCGGCTGTGGATCGTGCCGACGACGATCGCGTCGGTTCCGACGGCGAGCTGTTCCGGTGACAATCCGGTCGCCTCGGGCACGTCGGCCTCGAACCACTGCTCGTCGCGCCGCACGAACAAGACGTGATCGATTCCGGCCTCGTAGCGCATCACCTGCTCATCGAAGGCCTGCTGGGCGCGGTCGTCGGTGATCGTCATGAGCAGCGTCCCGTCGGGCGACCAGAAGCTCGTCGCTCCCTCCGCATAACTCGCGTAGGCGGGTTCGCCCAGCTCGACCGCCTCTTGTGCCTCGTCCCAGCTCAGATCGAGCAGGATCTCGCCCGTCGGGTCGTCGACGATCTGGACCGCCGAGAAGGGGGCGTCGAAACGTGCCGTCCGTCCGTCGACGGTGATGGTGAGGACCTCGATCCCGGGCGCGGCGTCGAGCGTCGCGAGCGCGGCATGGCCGAGATCGCCCGAGGCGACGAGTCGCAGCCAGCCGTCCCGACCGTCGTCCTGGGGCACCATCGACAATTCGGTGTTCCACCACCTTCCGTCGGCACTGGTGGCCAGCGCCGAGCGCTCCTCGTCGTACGACATCGCGATCACGCCCTCGGGGCCGACACTGGTCCGGTCGAGGTACTCGGGTCCGTCGCCGGTCGCTTCCATCCAGTCGACCCCGTCGTTCGACGTGTACACGATGCGCGTCGCGCCGAGCTCGCTGTGTTCCACGAGGCTCACCACGAAGGCATCGTCGACGGCGGCGACCGACTCCAGATGTATGTTCGTGCCGCTGGTGAGCAGCTGTTCGGACCAGTCCCGGCCGTCGGGCGAGAAGAGGATGAGATGTTCGGACTCGTGCTCGTCGTGGGGGCTGTAGGCGGCGTCGTAGGCGCTGTTCAACAGCTCGTCCCATTCCGACCAGGAGAAGCTCACGGCCACCTCGCCGGTTGCGACATCGATGAACGACGGCGGCGGCCCTCGATACAGATCCGACGCCGGACCCGACGTGATCTCCGCCCCGGTCTCGACGTCGACGACCGAGAATCGATCGTTCGCGTCATCGACGACGATCCGGTATCCGTCCCATTCGATGATCCCGG
>JAOTZB010000206.1 GCA_029861625.1 Acidimicrobiia bacterium | reverse complement strand
CGAAGTCGCCGGGAGCGCCGCGCAAGCTGCTGCCCCTCGGCGCCCGGAGGATGGCCTGATGGCACGAAAGTCCGACGAACGACCGACACCTCGTCCGGGCCTGGTGCTCGACGTCGACCGGTCGACTCCCCCGATCCTGTTCCACCACGGTGAGGGCTTCCGCCTAGAGAAGCTTCCCGCCGGACGCTCCCGCGTGATCTACCCCCACGAACCCCTGCCCGGCGTGGCCGATGTCGAGTCCACCATCTCCCACGCGCTCGACAACCCGATCGGCAGCGAACCGCTCTCGGCGCTGCTGTTCGCCGGCATGAAGCTCACGATCGCGTTCGACGACATCTCGCTGCCTCTGCCACCGATGAGAGCTCCCGACATCCGCCAGCGGGTCATCGAGGCCGTCCTCGACCGCGCGGCCGCCGCCGGCGTCGACGACGTGCACATCATCGCCGCGCTGGCGCTGCACCGGCGCATGACCGAGGCCGAGCTTCGCCATGCCGTCGGCGACAGGGTCTACGACGCCTTTGCGCCGGCGGGCACGCTCTACAACCACGACGCCGAGGACCCCGAGGCGATGACGTCGCTCGGTACCACCGGCCACGGCGAAGATGTCGTCATCTCCAGGCGGGCCGCCGAGAGCGATCTGGTCGTCTACGTGAACATCAACCTGGTGGCCATGGACGGCGGGTGGAAGAGCACGGCCACCGGCTTGTCGAGCTACCAGGCACTGCGCCACCACCACAACGTCGAGACGATGAAGCACTCGAAGTCGTTCATGGACCAGGAGGCCTCCGAGCTGCACCGCAGCAACTGGCGCCAGGGCGACGTCATCAAGCGCTCGGGCCCGACGATCTTCCAGATCGAGACGACCGTCAACAACAACACGTTCGGCCATGACGGTCCCCTGGCCATGCTCCAGAAGCGCGAATGGGAATGGACCGCCCGCGACCGGGCCATGTTCATGGGCATGCAGACCGGCCTGAAGGCGATGACCGCGCGGGCCCGGCGGGCGGTGTTCCACAGCTGGCGAGCGCCATACGGGGTGACCGGTGTGCATGCCGGCGAGGTCGAAGCGGTGCACGAGATCACCACCGAGAACGTCTACAAGCAGCACCTCGTGCCGGTCGAAGGCCAGACCGACATCTTGACGATGGGACTCCCCTACCTGTGTCCCTACAACGTCAACTCCATCATGAACCCGATCCTGGTGATGGTGCAGGGGCTCGGCTACTTCTTCAATCTGTACCGCGGCAAACCTCTCGTCCGAGAGGGAGGCGTGCTCATCATGAGCCACCCGACCACCCGCGAGTTCCACCCCGTTCACCATCCGAGCTACATCGACTTCTTCGAGCAGGTCCTCGCCGACACGACCGACCCTGTCGAGATCGAGCAGAAGTACGAGAAGCAGTTCGCCGAAGATGAGTGGTACCGGCACCTGTACCGCACCTCGTACGCGTACCACGGCGTCCACCCGTTCTACATGTGGTACTGGGGCTCGCACGCGATGGACCATCTCGGCGGAGTCATCGTGGTCGGCGGCGATCCGGCGACGGTGCGCCGCCTCGGATTCCGTCCGGCGTCGACGTTGCAGGATGCGCTCGAGATGGCAACCGATGTCGTCGGCCCCCAGCCGACCGTCACCCACATCCACAACCCGCCCATCTTGATGGCCGACGTCACATGACGACGCGTTCGGGACCGGTCGCCGATCTGTTGGCGAGGCGGCCGACGAAGTTGCTGGGGCGCTCGGTCGCGGGGCGCCGCGCCAAGCGGGGCATCACCGGCATCGCCAGGAGCACCCGCTTCCCGGTCCGGGCCGCGAGCGCACCGAAGGACATCGAGGTCCGCCGACCGCCGAAGAGGACGGGCACCAACTTCCCGACCGACTGGGCCCGCACCGTTCCGGCACGGGTCGCCAGGGTCACCATCATCGAGACGCTCATGCGGCCGGCAATCGCAGCGCTGGCGCGGCCCGAGCGCACCAACGCCGACCGGCTCGGCGATGTCGACGGGCCGATCATCTTCGTCGCCAACCACCACAGCCATGTCGACACGCCGTTGCTCCTCACGTCGATCCCGTTGCCGTGGCGCCACGAGATCACCGTCGGCGCGGCGTCCGACTACTTCTTCGGCACCATGGTGACGGGGGCGCTGTCGGCGTTGGCGATCGGAGCAATCCCCATCGAGCGCAGCAAGATCGGGCGCGGCTCGGCCGACCTCGCCGCCGGCCTGATCACCGACGGGTGGAGCCTGCTCATCTATCCCGAGGGCGGCCGCAGCAAGGACGGCTGGGGTCAGCCGTTCCGCGGCGGCGCCGCCTATCTCTCGCTCCGCTGCGACGTGCCCATCGTTCCCGTGTACGTGTCGGGCACCGGCCACATCCTCCGCAAGGGTTCGGCCCGACCGCACCCGTCCAACACCGTCGTGAACTTCGGGCGACCGATCTGGCCCGACCCGGGTGAGAAGTCGCGTCGGTACAACGAGCGCATCGAGGTTGCGGTGGCCGAGCTCGGCGACGAGGCCGGGAGCAACTGGTGGGAGGCCAAGCGCCGTCGGTACTCCGGCGAGACACCAGGCCTCGGCGGCCCGTCCGTCGGTTCGTGGCGCAGGGCGTGGGCGCTCGGCGACCGTTCGGCTCGCCGGGCCCGCACCAGACGCTGGCCCGAGATCTGATCGCCGGCCGCGGGCTCAGGGCCGATCGATCAACCGGAGCCCGTCGGGAGCCATGGACTCCTCGACGTGTGGGAGATCGACGACGAACTCGGTCACATGGGCCGGGAAGACGTGCTCGCTAACCAACACCGGGGTGCCGGTGCGGTCATCGGTGACCCGGTTGCAGACGAGCACGGGCGAGCCGACGGGGACATCGAGCAGCTGTGCGTCGGCGGCGTCGGCCGCGCCGGCCCCGATCGTCTGGGTGGCGCCACCGAACGGGATGCCGAGCAGCTCGTAGAACGGTGACTCGGTGACCTCCGCTCTCGACAGCTCGGCGCCGAGCGACTCCGGGCACCACACGGTGACGCGGGCGAACGGGCGGCCGTCCGCGAGGTTTCGCCGGCGGACCTCGAGCACGGTGTCGACGCCGAGGATCGACCGGACGTGGTCGGGGGCGGGCACGAACGCGAATCCGAGCACCTCACGAGCCGACGATCGATTCGATGCCGCGAGCTGGGCTTCGATGGTGCCGAGGTGACCGAGGGTCTGGCGCAGCGTGTCGAACGCCGCGAACCAACCGAACCCTTGGCGCGAGTCGACGAGACCCTCGTCACGCAAGACTTCGAGCGCCTTGCGGATCGTCACGCGGCTCGCGTCGTATGCGGTCGACAACGAGGACTCGCTCGGCAGGACCTGGCCCGCCTCGAACTCGCCGTCGGCCAGCCGCTCACGCAGCGCCCCGGCGATCTCGCGATACCGGATCGTTCGTTTCGTCACGACCAACTTGTAACAAACTTGTCTATACGACGCAACTTGTATTACACTTGTGTGCATCGGCGGAGCCGGCCCGACAGGCTTTGGCTTCCTCCGATTGCTCGGGTAGACACATCATCGAGCATCTCCGACATCGTGCATTCAGACAGATCGAGGTAGCCATGGCCGTGCAAGCGAACACGCCGATCGAGTTGATCAACGGGGTCTATGCGACCCTCGACGGCCGCCTGGCCGCCGCCCGAGACCGGTTCGGCCGAGCGCTGACCTATGCCGAGAAGATCCTCGTCAACCACCTCGACTCCCCCGACCAGGAGCTCGAGCGGGGCGAGTCCTATGTCGACCTACGACCCGACCGCGTCGCCATGCAGGACGCCACCGCCCAGATGGCCTGGCTCCAGTTCATGACGGCTGGACTCGACGACGTCCAGGTGCCGACCACCACGCACTGCGATCACCTCATCCAGGCCCGAGAGGACGGCAAGCGCGACCTGCTCGCTGCCGTCGACACCAACGAGGAGGTCTACGACTTCCTCGAGTCGGTGAGCGCACGGTACGGCGGCGGCTTCTGGAAGCCAGGCAGCGGGATCATCCACCAGGTCGTGCTCGAACAGTACGCGTTCCCCGGCGGAATGATGATCGGCACCGACAGCCACACGCCGAACGCCGGGGGGCTCGGCATGGTCGCGATCGGCGTCGGCGGCGCCGACGCGGTCGATGTCATGACCGGCTTCCCGTGGAACGTGAAGTGGCCGAAGGTCATCGGCGTGAAGCTCACCGGCGAGCTCAGCGGGTGGTCGGCTCCGAAGGACATCATCTTGAAGGTCGCCGACATCCTCACGGTCAAGGGTGGCACCGGTGCGATCGTCGAGTACTTCGGAGACGGCGCCAACAGCATCTCGGCAACCGGCAAGGCCACGATCTGCAACATGGGGGCCGAGATCGGTGCCACGACATCGCTCTTCGCCTACGACGCGGCCAGCGAGCGGTACCTGAAGTCCACGGGCCGCGAGGCAGTCGCCGACGCCGCCAACGTCGTGGCCCACCACCTGCGCGCCGACGACGAAGTCCTGGCCGACCCAGCCGAGTACTACGACCAGCTCATCGAGATCGACCTGTCGACGCTGTCGCCGCACATCAACGGTCCCCACACACCCGACCTGGCGCGGGAGGTCAAGGATCTCGGCGCCGAAGCCACGGCCAACGGCTGGCCGACCGAGATCAGCGCTGCCCTCATCGGCAGCTGCACGAACTCGTCCTACGAGGACATCACCAGGGCCGCCAGCATCGCTCGCGAGGCCAGGTCGAAGGGCCTGAGCGCCCGCACCAAGCTCATGATCACCCCTGGCTCCGAGCAGGTGCGCGCCACCATCGAGCGCGACGGGCTGCTCGCCGACTTCGAGGCCGTGGGCGCAACCGTGTTGGCCAACGCCTGTGGCCCGTGCATCGGCCAGTGGGATCGCTCCGACGAGCGCGAACCGGGCATTCCCAACACCATCGTCACCAGCTACAACCGCAACTTCCCGAAGCGCAACGACGGCGACGCCGCCACCCTGGCGTTCGTCACCTCGCCCGAGACCGTGATGGCGCTGGCGCTCGCCGGCACGGTCGATTTCGACCCGATCAACGGCACGCTCACGAACGACGACGGCGACGAGGTGTCGCTGTCGACGCCCGTGGGCATCGAGCTACCCCCGGCCGGCTTCGATCCCGGTGAGGACACCTTCGTCGCCCCGCCGGCCGACCACGGCGACACCGACGTGCGGGTGTCACCGACTTCGGACCGGCTCCAGGTGCTGACACCGTTCCCCGCCTGGGACGGCGACGACTACCAGGACCTTCCCGTCCTCGTGAAGGCCACCGGCAAGTTCACGACCGATCACATCTCGATGGCGGGGCCCTGGCTGAAGTACCGCGGTCATCTCGAGAACATCTCGGGCAACCTCTACCTCGGCGCCGTGAACGCATTCGTCGGTTACGAGGTCGGTTTCGGCAAGAATCAGCTCACCGGCGAGACCGAGCGGTTTCCCGAGATCGCGAAGGCGTACCACGAAGCGGGCCAGCAGTGGGTCGTGATCGGCGACGAGAACATGGGCGAGGGATCGAGTCGTGAGCACGCCGCCATGGAGCCCCGCTTCCGACTCGGCGTGGTCGCCATCGCCCGAAGCTTCGCCCGCATCCACGAGACCAACCTGAAGAAGCAGGGCATGATCCCGCTCACCTTCGCCGACCCAGCCGACTACGACAAGGTGCTCGAGGACGACCGCATCTCCGTCGTCGGTCTTGCCGACCTCGCCCCGGATCGGCCCGTCACGGTCATCGTGAACCATGCCGATGGATCGAGCGACGACATCATCACGAACCACACGATGAGCGCCGATCAGATCGACTGGTTCCACGCCGGCAGTGCGCTCAACCTCATCCGTCAACGCACGGCAGGCTGACGGGTCGAGACCGATCGTTCCGTCGGGCCCGGCTCAGCTGTTGTCGATGACCGCCTGCACCTCGAGAACCTCGAGCGAGGCAGGAGGCGACGCCGTCGTGAGGGCGCCCAGGACGCCGGTGGTGCTGGGGAGGCCGGCCGCGAGAGGACCGGTGGCCACCCAGGTCAGCTCCCAGTCGCTCTCGGCGTGGACCTCGAAGGTCCCATCCTCGTCGATCGCCGACGGGAAGTCGTAGACGTACCGACACGTCGACACCTCGTCGCCCAGCCCCGGTTCCCAGGACAGCCCCGGCGCCTCACAGGTGATGACACCCTCCCAGTCCAACGCGACACCGTCGCCGGTGAAGAAGCGCAGCTCCGTCGGCACCGCAGTGAGCGTGACGGTCATCCCCTGGTCGGTGTCGGAGACCTCCTGGGACTCCCAGTCGGTTTCGTCGATCCAGAACCACGTCTGGATTCCCACCAGATGCGTGCCGTCGAGCGGCGGGCTCATCGCCATGGTCGGCTCGGGCACCGTCACCTGGCTCTCCAGCCGAACGAGCAAGCCGGTGAGGACGGTCTGGGGATCGACGACCGGATCGTTGATGTCCTCGATCCAGTAGTCCCACTGGTAGATGTCGCCGGAGTTGTTGTAACAGAGGACGACGAAGAAGCCGGTCACGCTGCCGTCGGGGTTCTCTTCGGTCAGCTCGAGGAACAGCTCGACCCGATTGCCGAGCTGCCACTGCGGCTCGCATTGATAGGTCGACCACGCCCCGGGGCTCTCGAACCAAGACAGCCCGCCACCACCGCCACCGCCGCCGCCGTCCCCATCCCCAGAGTCCTCACATACGATGACAACCTCTCCATTGTTGTTGAAGACGTCACCTTCGACGGTGCAGTGGCCAGATGCCGTCGAAGCCGACGCCGACGACAACACGATGACGGCAGTCGCCATCGATATGACTAGACCGCGGGCAGGCCAGCGTCGGTTGGAGCAATGTCGCACTCGAAGTTCTCTTGGCCTTCGCGTGT
>JAOTZB010000205.1 GCA_029861625.1 Acidimicrobiia bacterium | reverse complement strand
CGCGTTGGC
Source organism: Acidimicrobiia bacterium (assembly GCA_029861625.1). GTDB lineage: Bacteria > Actinomycetota > Acidimicrobiia > Acidimicrobiales > JAHEJN01 > JAOTZB01. The sequence continues at coordinate 6,893 of JAOTZB010000205.1, read as the reverse complement.
CTTCGCGCTCGAGGTGGCCGAATACTCGAGCGGCCTCACCGGCTCCGATGCCGGAGTGGCGATGGCGTTGACCGGTGACCGATCACGGCTGATCTGGGTCAGTCACGCGGCCGACATGGCCGAGATACAGGAGACCGGCGATGCGCTGAACGCCGACGCCGGCTATCTCGACTTCTTCAAGCGCTCCGAGGGGCTGTTCATCGAGTCGTCGCTCGCCGCCACGATCTGGCGACGCATCGGCTGACGCATCGGGCGACCGCGCGTCGTCCGACCCTCCCGGCACGCGATCGGTGCCGCCCGATACCGTCGAGTGATGTCGTGGGATCCGGCACAGTACCGCCGGTACGAAGGTCACCGACTCCGGCCCGCGATCGAGCTGCTGCAACGCGTGGTCATCGACGATCCCACCCGCGTCGTCGATCTCGGTTGCGGGACCGGCAACTCGACTGCGTTGTTGGCCGACCGCTGGCCGACGGCTCGCGTCGTCGGCGTCGACAACTCCACGAGCATGCTCGATGCTGCCCGCGCCGACCGGCCCGATCTCCATTGGATTCATCACGACATCGCGACCTGGGCACCCGACGAGGCCGCCGAGGTGATCTACTCCAACGCCGCGCTCCACTGGGTCGATGACCACGACGAGCTGCTGCCCCGCCTCGTCACCCAGCTCGGGCCTGACGGCATCCTCGCGTTCCAGGTACCCGACAACTTCCGCGAACCCACCCACACGCTCGTCGGCGAGACCGCGCTCGAAGGGCCATGGGCCGATGTGCTCGGGCCACTGCTGCGCAGCTGGTCCGTTCGACAGCCCGAGGAGTACACGCGACTACTCGGCCCTCACGTCGACTCCGTCGACGCATGGCGCACGACCTACGTGCAGCGGCTACACGGCAACAATCCGGTCGCCCAGTGGACCAAGGGTTCGGTGCTGCGTCCCCTGCTCGGAGCACTCACATCGGCCGACGCCGATGCATTCTTCGCCGCGTACGCCCGGCGCATCGCCAGGGCGTACCCGGCCGAAGACGACGGCACGACGCTGCTCCCCTTCAGCCGCGTCTTCGTCGTGGCCCGGAGGTGAGGGCGGTCACGGCCCGACGTAGCGGGCCTCGGGTCGGAACCGGGCCGGCTTCTCGCCGAGCTCCTCGATTGCATGGGCCAGCCAACCGGCGGTGCGGGCAACGGCGAAGATGACCTCGCCCGCCTCGGTGTCGGTATCGGCCAACCACGTCAGCGCGCCGATCGCCATGTCGATGTTCGGCGCTCGACCAGACCGCTCGGCCCCGAGCGTCGAAACGGCGTCGACGATCTCGACGCGGGGGTCTCCCGACCACGCATCACGTATCAGGCGACCGAGAACCTCCTCGCGGGGGTCGACATCCCGGTAGATCGGGTGCCCACAGCCCGGGATGCGTTCCCCGCGCCGGAGGATCTCGCCGACGGCGACCTCGGCCGACGCTTCTTCATCGGCTCGCACGAGCATGCGGTGCACCCCTGCGCTGGCGGCGCCGTGCAGCTGGCCGCCGAGAGCACCGAGTCCAGCAGTGAGCGCGGAGTACGCGTCGGCACGGACCGAGGCCGCAACCCGAACAGCGAACGTCGACGCGGCGAGGCCGTGGTCGGCGAGCGTGACGAGCGCGGCATTGAGGCAACGGCGGTGTTCGTCGGTCGCGGGCTGGCGGGTGATCCGCGGCCAGAGCCGGTCGGCGAGCCGTCCGCTGTCGCGGCCCCGGCGGCGGCGGGGCAGGCCATCGACCATTGCCGTCAGCGATCGCCGTCCCGCTGCTGCCACACCCACCGGCGAGAGATCGTGGCGCAACGGGTCGCCGGCCGACAGCGCCGCCACCGATGCTCGGAGCCGGTCGAGCCCCGGACTCGTCTCGGGAAGTGCCGCCTGCACCGCCGCCACCGTCGACTCAACACTGACGGGCCAGTCGCCGCTCCCCTCCCACAAGAGATCGGCAACCTCCTCGAAGTCACGATCGGCGCCGACGAGGTCGGCCACCCGAGTGCCACGATACGAATGGCCCGTCTCGTCGAGGCGGGTGATGGCCGACGCCACCACGGTTGTCAGCTCGCCCCGAGCCGTGCGTCGCGACTGTCGCCGCAGCGCGTCGATCTCCCTCGCGTCGAAGAGGCTCGTGCGCCCGTCGATCGCCATCTCCCGCCCGAGGACACCGCGACTCACGTACGCGTACAGCGTCTCCCGCTTGACACCGAGACGCGCCGCGGCCTCCACCGCTGTGAGCCGGTCCGTCATCGCGATGTCCTTCCGACGTGTTCGAGCGCCGACGATGTTCCGCCGGCCCTTGATATTGAGCGGATCAATGTTGCATGGATCAACGTTGATTCCTCGTCAATGTTCGGGTCATCCTCAGAGTATGGATCAGATTGCACCTCCAGGTCTCAAAGGACTCATCGTCGCGGACACGTCGGTCGGGACCGTCCGTGGCGACGAAGGGTTCTTCCACTACCGCGAACACGACGCCACCGAGCTGGCCCGCACCCGCAGCCTCGAAGCGGTGTGGAAGCTGTTGTTGGACGGCGAGCTACCGGACGATGCCGGTGAACGGGAGTTCGCTCGTACGGTCGGCGCCGCACGCGTGCTCGACGCCGAGCTCGACACCGTGCTCGACGTGGTCGGCGAACGCGCCACGAGCTCCCATGCGGCACTCGAGTCCATGTTGCCGCTCGTCCTGCGCTCGTCCCCGCCGTCGATCGACCTCGACCACGATCAGCGCCGGGCGCAGACCGTCGAGCTGGCGGCAGCCGTTCCGAGCCTTCTCTCGGGCTGGTACCGGCGCCGCATCGGTCGAGGCCCCGTTGCCGCCGACCCGACCCGCGGGCATGCCGAGGACTGGCTCCACCAGCTCACGGGCGCCGACCCGTCGCCCGAGGAGGTGCGGGCGGTCGAGACGTACCTCACGGCGACGATCGATCACGGGTTCAACGCGTCGACGTTCACGGCGCGCGTCGTCACGAGCACCGGAGCCGATCTCCCCGGCGCGCTGACAGCGGCAGCCGCGGCGCTGTCGGGACCGCTCCACGGCGGCGCCCCGAGTCGGGCCCTCGACATGATCGAGGCGATCGGTGATCCCGTTCGCGCCGCGGCGTGGACCCGGGACCGGCTCGAGGCCGGTGACAAGATCATGGGGTTCGGCCACGCCGTCTACCGGGCTGACGATCCGCGTTCGATCCTGCTGCGCGGTGTCGCCGAGTCCATGGGCGGCGACCTCGTCGAGCGGGCGGTGGCAATCGAGGCCGAGGTGCTGGCGACGCTGCGGGCCTGGAAACCCGAGGCCACGATCGTCACCAACGTCGAGTACTACGCGGCGGTCGTGTTGCACCTCGCCGGCGTCCCGCGCGAGATGTTCACCGCGACGTTCGGCGTCAGCCGCGTGATCGGATGGTGTGCCCACGCGCTCGAGCAGGCGGCCGACAACAAGATCATGCGGCCCAGCGCCCGGTACGTCGGACCCGAACCGCGGCGAGCCCACCTCAGCCCGGCCTGAGCTCGCACACCGGGCCGCGATTTTCGCAGCGAGACGCGCGAGTCCGGCCGGGACCGGCTACAAACGGAATCACAGCCCGTCCGGGAACAGCGTCGTTCGTAGCGGGCGCCACAACACCGCCTCCTGGAGTCGCGCCCATGCGCCGCACGAAGATCGTCGCCACAGTCGGTCCGGCATCGAGTGATCCGGACGTTCTCCGCTCGATGATCGGTGCCGGCCTCGATGTCGCCCGCATCGGCCTGGCCCACGGCACGCTCGACGACCACCTCGCGATGTACTGGCGACTACGCGACGCGGCCGAGGCGACCGGTTCCGACATCGGCATCCTCATCGACCTTCCCGGCCCCAAGGTCCGCTGCGCGAGGTTCGCCGACGGCGGTACGGCGCTGGCCGACGGTCAGGCGATCACCGTCGTGGCCGGCACCGACGCCAGCGACTCGACTCGAATCGAGATCGACTACGAGAGCGTTGCGAGCGACGTCATGGTCGGCGACCAGCTGGCGATCGGCGACGGCAACATCACGCTCATGGTCGAAGGCAAGTCAGACGCTGTCGTCGACGCCCGCATCATCCACGGCGGCCTGGCCCAAGGCCGACCCGGCTTCCAGATTCCGTCGGAACGGTTGCGGCTGAGCACGCCGACCGCGGAAGACCTCGAGTTCGTCGATGCATTCGTCGACGTGGGTGTCGACATGATCGCAGTCTCGTTCGTACGTTCGGCGCACGACATGCGTGGCATCCGCACCCAACCGGCCCCGGCCGGACCGCTGCTCGTCGCCAAGATCGAGACTCGTGCCGCGGTCGAGAATCTCGACGGCATCATCGAGACGTCCGATGCTGTCATGGTCGCGCGGGGCGATCTCGGCCTCGACTTCCCGATCGCCGAGCTCCCCCACCTCCAGAAGCACATCATCGGTCAGTGCGTGGCCAGGAGTCGTCCGGTGATCACCGCCACGCAGATGCTCGAGTCGATGGTCCACTCGACGATCCCGACGCGCGCCGAGGCCACCGACGTCGCGAATGCCGTCTTCGACGGCACGAGCGCCGTCATGCTCTCGGGTGAGACCGCCATCGGCGACGATCCCGTGAACGCAATCGAGACGATGGCCAGGATCACCGAGCGAGCCGACGAGGAGTTCGACCGTGATTCGTGGATCCAGGTCATCCAACGTCACGTGGGCGACGATCACGACGCCGGTTCGGCGAGTGTGCGCACCGATGCCCTGAGCCTGGCGGCCTGCGAGATCGCCGAGAAGATAGGCGCCAAGGCCATCCTGTGCCTCACGCGAACCGGTTTCACCGCGCAATCCATCACACGATTCCGTCCGGAGGTCCAGGTCCTGGCGTTCACCCCCGACTCTCGGACGGCCAGGCAGCTGCGGCTGAGCTGGGGCACCACTCCGACGCAGAACCTCGAGCATCCCACCTCACGCGAAGTTGCCGAACAGGCGATGACCGATCTCCGCGAGCGGAACGAGCTGATGAGCGGCGACCTGGTCGTGGTGGTGTCCGGTCAGTCGCTGCTCACCCGGTCGACCGACACGCTCCGGGTCGTGACCGTGCCCTAGTCGAGACCGGCTGTCGGGCTCACTCGGTGAGCAGGGCCGTCCCGTCGACATCAGCGATCGCCGCCTGGACGCGGGCCAGCACCTCGGTCCAGAGATTCATGGCCCGTTCGCTCGAGGACTCGAGCGACCCGACAGCGAAGACGGGAATGATCCACCCGTACATGATCCCGACCCGGTAGTCGTCGCGTAGCTGCTCGAGCGAGTAGTCGTCGACCCCCGCGACCTCGAGCGCGTCGTGGTACGTGCGGAGGAGTCGGTCCTCGTGCTCGCGACGGTCGGCCACAGCGAGGTTCTGGCTCATGAAGTACCCGACATCGGCCGCGCCACCGCCCTGGCTGATCGCCTGGAAGTCGATGGCGACGACATCACCTCCGTCGTCGAAGAAGAGATTGTCGCTGCGGTAGTCGAAGTGCACGAGCGTGGTGGGCATGGCCGCGAGACGGTCGAGCATCTGATGCACGTTCGCGGTGAACCGTGCGGCCGGCTCTTCCATCCAGGGTTCGATCGCCGGCGCGAACACCTGCATGAACCCGGGGAGCGACTGCTCGTAGATCTCCTTGCCCACCTTGTTGATGGGCGAGTTGATGACCGGCACGTACTCGGCCTCGGCGAGACCCGCGCCGTGCCAGAACCGGGCATGGTGCGCCGCCAGCCCTCGGAGGGCCGCCTCGGCCTGAGCCGGCGTGGCGCCGGCGGCCTGGTCGCCGAGCGTCAGATGGCTCATGTCCTGCATCAACAGGACGAACTCGTCGCCATCGGGGTCGCAGGTGACGTGGTAGCAGTCGGGTGTCCGTAGGGGGGTCACCGCCGCCAGGTCGCGGTAGAACGAGTGCTCGCGTTCGAACACGCGTGTGGGTTTCATCATCGCCCTGATGTCGGGATCGTCGGTCGGGAACTTGGCGATCATCACCTCGGGCGGATGGCTGCCTTTCCCCTCGTAGGTGCACGTCACGGTGGCGACCTCGCCCATGAAGCCGACGCCGGCGGGAAGCACCTCGGCGTGGACGGCGGCGACACGAGCATCGCCGGTGAGCGTGCCGGATTCGCGGAGCGCCCGATCGACCCACTCGTGTGTCACCTCATCGGTGCGCCGTGGCACGCTCCCCATCAGCTGCTCCCCCTACGTGGTCGGTCGGGCCGACGCTAGCCGTCGCCCGTTCGACGGTGCCCTACTCGTCGTCCCAGCGCTCGAAATGACCGAGCAGGCTGGTGTCGAGAACGCCGAATCGCTCGATATCGATCACGACCCGCTGGTCGTCGCTCGGCGGTGGGTCGGGTCAGCTGAGGGTTGCCGATGCCGTTCCGATCGAGGGTCAGCAGCTGGCGGTCAGCTCGCCCGACACTCCCTCGATGGACGGATCGCCGTCGGGATGGAAGGTTCCGGAACCGGTGACCGTGGAGCCATCGAGGTTCAGCTCGACTTCGGCACCGAGGAATCCGCTGGCCTCCCAGATCGTGTCGAACGTCGTGCTGTCGTAGAGGGAGATGTTGGCGGCGCCGTTGAAGCTGTCGGCTCCGAACTGCGTGACGTCGAGGTTGTACGGATCGTCGTAGGACACGACGGTGAACAGGATCTCGGATCCGGCCGCCTCCTGGGGCTCGAGCGCGCACAGGATGCCGAACTCGAAGACCTCGCCGTTGTCGAGGGTGAGCGTGGCCGTCCCGTCGCCACCACCAGCGAGAGCACCGTCGCCACCGGAGTCCTCGCCGCCGTCATCACCGCCGGAATCGCCGCCGGAGTCCTCGCCGCCGTCATCACCGCCGGAATCGCCGCCGGAGTCCTCGCCGCCGTCATCACCGCCGGAATCGCCGCCCG
>JAOTZB010000204.1 GCA_029861625.1 Acidimicrobiia bacterium | reverse complement strand
CGTCGTCGAGCGAGCCGAACGGCAGTGAGCGGAGCGGCATCGCAACCGAGATCAGAACCGCGGCGACGATCAGCCCGCTCGCGCCGATCATGGCGAGCTGACTGCCCTGCCTCGGGCCCCCGAGGATGGCAGCCTCCGATCCGATGAGCAGTGCCGCCGCTATGCCGATGACCACTCCAACGCTGCCGGCCACGACGGCGGCCGAGGCGGCGCCCAGACCCACCGAGACGATCACGGCGATCTGGGTCGTCGGGGTCCAGCGGCGAGCGAGGAGCTGGTGCCGTCCGGTCACCACGGCGCGCAGGATCGCGCCGACGCCGGAGGCTGCCAACAGGTGCAGGCACAGGTACCAGAGCGGGAGCAGGCGGGCGTTCCACAGCTGTCCGGCCGGCAACGACACGATCGTCACCGCCAAGCCGGCGGCGGTGACCGGCAGCGCACGCTCGAACAAGCGGCCTCCGGTCCACGCGGTCACCGTCCCGACCCCCGCTGCGGCGACGACCCAGCGAAGGTGATCGCGGCCGGCATCGAGACGGAACAGGGCGTCGATCTCGTCGCCGATCGGCTCCCACCCCAGATCGACGACCAGCGCCCGATCCCACAGGAACGGAACCGTCCAGAAGGCCGTGATCGTCAACGCAGCGGCGCCGACTCGTGCGAGCCACAACCAGCGGCGCGGGTCGCCGGTCAGGGCGACGATCGCGACCGACCCGAACGCGGCGAACAGGGCCGGAATCGGATGGCAGAGCACAGCGAGCGCGAGCACCGCTGCGGCCCGGGCCTGTCCACGTCCATCACGTACCCCCGCCGCGACGAGCCCCAACGCGAGCAACGACAGGGACAACGAGAGCGAATAACCGAACTCGCCGGCGAGGCTCGCGGCGATGTTGCCACCCCAGATGGTGTGGTACCGATCGAACAGGAACGGAACGGTCGCGACGGCGAACAACCCCGGAGTCGGCGCCGGCAATCGGGCCAGGCGACCGGCGGCGTAGGCGGCGACCGGCAGGCTCACCGGACCCGCGGCAACCACGAGCTTGAACGCGATGTTCGGCGGGATGACGGTGCCCAGGAGCGCGATCGCGGCCGCGGGCACGACCATGTAGAACCGGAACGCCGGGAAGCCTGCGAACCAGTCGGGACTCCAGCCCGAGAGCTTCCCGTCGCCGAACAGGTCACGGCGGAGTGCGTCGGGAGCCCAGACATGGGCGCCGGTGTCACCCCCTGTCGGTGTGGTGTCCCGGACGAGCAGCTCGGGGTGCAGATGCTCGAGGACGAACCATGCTGCCGCGACGGCGAGCACGATCTGCCAGCCGCCGAGTCGACGCCACTGCTGCAGCAGCCGGCCGTTCGACGACGGCTTCGCAGGTTCTCGAGACGTCGCGGTCACCAGCTCATCGTCGCAGCTGGCGACCGGCGCGGGCGAGCAGCGCCTCGCGCCCGGTTCAGCAGGCCTCGAACGACGTCAGGGTCAGATGGCGGTCGGCGAGACCGGCAGGCACTCGTCGCCCAGGCTGCGAAGGACCGACGGGAGCCGGCTCGGAGCGCCGTCGACCTGCCAGGTGCGGGTGTCGCACCCGCTGCAGGACTGCATCGTGAACGCCTGGCCGTGCTGGTCGATGTCGATCTCGATCAGCGTGGCACCGCATGCCGGACACTTGCTCATGACGTACTTCTCGCTTCCACTTCGGGGAGGGCGACCGTCTCTGACGAGATGTCCGGTCGGCCGAGACGGGCCTATCTTGAGCGACTGGCACCAACTTGGGCGGATGGACTCACGCTCGTGGGTCTATTGGCCCAACAACACGAGCACGGTCACGAGGTTGAAACCCACGTGCGCCCAGATCGACGGGCCGAGCCGCCCGAAACGGTGCGCCATGACGCCTGCCACGAACCCGAACAGCATGAGGGCCGGGAACTGGAGCAGCTGGAGATGCACCGCACCGAACAGCACCGCGGCGAGCACGATGGCAGGGAGCGGATGCATGTGCCGCTCGAAGGTCCGCAGCACCAGACCGCGGAAGAACAGCTCCTCGACGATCGGCGCACCCACGACGACGGTCAACACCAACAAGACGACACCGAGCCGCGAGTCGGCGCGGTCGGTCAGACTGCGCGCGGCCGCAGAGACATCCTGGTCGCCGATGATCCAGAAGATCGGCACGTAGAGCGCCGGCACGAGAACGAGCTGCGCAACGATGCCCACTGCCATACCCCGGACCGCATCGAGCGGCTCCATGTGGAAACCGAGGAGGTCCCGGATGCTCCCCCGCTGTTGCCGGCTGAACACCACGACACCGGTCATGAGGCCGACCCACAAGGGAATCTGCAACAGGGCGGTGAGCCACAGCGGGAATCCGATGGGCTGGGCATCGCCGCCTTCCACAACTCGCTGGGTCAGGACCCGACCGATGTGGAAGCCGGTGCCGCTGGAGGTCGTGGTGTCGTAGTCCCCGGCGCTGATGGCGACCTGGGCGACGACCGACGTGAGGAAGACCGACGAGACCAGACCGAAGACGACTGCTCGACCGCCCCCGGGGCCGAATGCCGCGGCTGCCGGTGGTCGACTCTGCTCCGGCATGAGGCCCGAGGATACTCCTGGATTGCGGGTCACCGGCCCTATTGCCAGGCATGGGAACATTCACCGGGACGGCAATGTTCCAAGCACGCGACGTCTCACCGGACCATTGCCGACCATACGATGGGACCCATGGCCAGCTCACCACCGCCTCCGCCACCACCGCCTCCCCCGCCCGAACGGCGGGGACCGGGCGGCCGAGCGCCGACCGCGGGCGACACGGGCTGGCCCCGCTGGGTGATCTGGGTCCTCCTCGGCGTCGCCGCCCTCGCAATCCTCGGTCCGCTGGCCTACGGCACCGACAATCGCGACGACGTCTCGTTCGATCAGTTCCAGGCTGCTGTCTCCGACGGTGCCGTGTCCGAGATCGAGGTCGACAACACCAACGGCAAGATCACCGGTCTCGGCGTGTTCGAGGGCGAAGAGATCGAGTTCGAGACGAATGGTCCGCTCGCTCCGAGCGACGAGGACCGCATGTTGTGGTCCGACAACATCGAAACGGTGAAGTTCACGACCCCGACGCCGGGGTGGCTCAGCACGTGGCTGCCACCGATCCTGTTCCTGGTCGTCCTCGTCGGACTGTTCTACTTCCTGCAACGTCGGGCCCAGGGTCAGATGGGCAGCGTCATGTCGATCGGTCGCTCGAAGGCGAAGACGTACTCCACCGAACGGCCCGGCACCACCTTCGACGACGTCGCCGGGTACGCGCCGGTCAAGCTGGAGATCACCGAGGTCGTCGATTTCCTCAAGAAGCCCGACCGGTTCGCCGAGATCGGTGCTCGCATCCCCAAGGGTGTGCTCCTCGTCGGGCCGCCGGGAACCGGCAAGACCCTCATTGCCCGCGCCGTCGCCGGTGAGGCCGGCGTGCCCTTCTTGTCGGTGACGGGCTCGGACTTCATGGAGATGTTCGTCGGCGTCGGCGCCAGCCGCGTCCGCGACCTGTTCCAGACGGCCCGCAAGCTGGGCCGCGCGATCATCTTCATCGACGAGATCGACAGCATCGGCCGCAAGCGCGGCGCCGGGCTCGGCGGCGGGCACGACGAGCGTGAACAGACGTTGAACCAGATGCTCTCCGAGATGGACGGCTTCGAGGCCACCGAGGGCATCGTGATGATGGCGGCCACGAACCGCCCCGACATCCTCGATCCTGCGTTGTTGCGGCCGGGTCGCTTCGATCGCCAGGTCGTCGTCCCCCTCCCCGAACTGGAGGACCGCAAGGCCATCCTGCGGGTCCACATCAAGAGCAAGCGAATCGATCCGAACGTCGACCTGAACGTGGTCGCCCGAGGCACACCCGGCATGAGCGGCGCCGATCTCGCCAACCTCGTCAACGAGGCGGCGCTGTTCGCGGTGCGTCACGGAGAGCAGTCGATCAGCGCCGAGCACTTCGACATGGCACGAGACCGAGTGCTGCTCGGCGTCGAGCGGGAATCGATGGTCCAATCACAGGACGCGCTCGAGAAGACGGCGTATCACGAGGCGGGCCATGCCCTCTGCGCCGCGGTCCTCCCTGGCCACGATCCGGTCCACAAGGTGAGCATCATCCCCACCGGCATGGCCCTCGGCGTGACGATGACGCTGCCGACCACCGACAAGTACAAGATCGAGAAGCGGGAAGCCGAGGCGAGCATCGTCATGGCCCTCGGCGGCCGCAACGCCGAAGCGCTCGTGTTCGGTGACGTGTCGTCGGGAGCCGCCGACGATCTGCGCCAGGCCACCAATCTCGCTCGCCGCATGGTCACCGAGTGGGGAATGTCCGACGCGCTCGGGCCGATCTCGCTCGCCGACAACGGCCCTGTCTTCATCGGCGAGGACGTCATGCACTCGAAGAAGTTCTCCGACCAGACGGCCCATCTGGTCGACGCCGAGGTGCAGCGCATCCTCAACGAGCAGGAGGACCGTTGCCAGGGCCTGCTCGACGATCATCGAAATGCGCTCGACCTCATCGCCCGGGCGCTCCTCGAGCACGAGGCGATCAGCGGCGACGAGGTGCTGCGACTCATCGAGGTCGCGGCCAGAGGCCCGGAATCGACGAGCGACGACGGGGAGCCGACGCTCAGTCGAGTACCCGCCGAGAGCGCCGAGACACCCGACCGGCAGTGAAGCCGCTGGCCCCGAGGCTGGCCGGGCGATGACGAGAATCCTCATCGCGATCGCGCTCGTCGTCGGGTCGGTCGCGCTTGCCGCGATCATCCAGCGCCGCCGCCCCGACGCCCCGACCCAGGGCCGTGGGCACGTGCCCGATCAGCTCGACCGAGCCGACTTCGACCGCCCGGACGCTCCCCTGGCCGTGATCGTCTTCACCTCGGCCACCTGTGCGACGTGTTCGGCGGTGTGGCGGCGCGCCCTCGCGCTCGTCGACTCTCGCATCGTGGCCCAGGAGGTCGAGGCCGGTGCCGACGCGGCCCTGCACGAACGCTACGAGATCGACGCCGTGCCGCTCGCGGTCGTCGCCGATGCCTCCGGAGTGGTGCGCGCCTCGTTCCTCGGACCGATCTCCGATCACGAGCTCGAAGCAGTCGTCAGTCGTCTCGCCGGAAGCTGACGGCAGCCGCGGCTCAGGGCTTCAGCGGATTGGTCGACGGCCGATTTCAGTGCCCGCTCTTGTCGCCTGCGGCGACGGGCCGCTCGGGCCCCGGAGCCGGCTCCTCAGCCGCCGAAGAAGTCGACCGTGCTCAGGGTGCCTCCGACCGGTGTCGCGATCTGCGAATCGACGCCCGAGGCGCCGGCGGGCCGGAGCGTTCTCTGCGCGATCACCGCAGTCGACGAATCGATCACGATCATGAAGGGCTCGTCGCCGACCACCTCGGCGAGCCCGACGACCTCGAGCCGGCGAAGACTGCCGATCTCGATGTCGGTGAAGCGGTCGACGGGGACGGCGACGCCGTCGACCACGACCGAGACCGAGACCCTGGCGATGGTCGAGAGTGACGGATTCACGATGGCCAGCTCCACCACGGTGTCGCCGGGGGCAGAACCAGCGACCACCAGCTGCGTCGCACCGACCGGAGCGCCGAGCGTCGATGTCACGCCGCCACGCTGCACCGTGACGATCTGGGCATCGGTCTCGCCGGCGTTCTCCGCCGTCTCGTCGCCGTCGCCCTCGGTCCCACCCGTCGGCGGCGCCACCTCGGCCCCATCGGTCTCCCCCTCGGTCCCGTCCGAGGGCGGGGCGGCGTCGGACGCCGTGAGCACCTGCTCGACGACCACAGGAAGGCCGTTGAACGAGCGAACCGTGACGGAGTGTCCGACATCGGCCGGTATGCGCCCCGAGGTGTCGACGGTGGCATTCGACGAAACCGGATGAACCTCGGTGGGATTGACGACCACCACGATGCGCTGTGCCGGGGGCACGGTGAGCTCGAAGGGTTCGATTGCACCGTTGAGCTCGGGCGAGTCGAGCCTGACCTCGAGATCGACCTCGGCGCTGCGGTCGGGGTGCGGATTGAGGATCACGTAGCTCTCGGTGACACCGACCTCGCCGTGACCCGCAGGGAAGATCCACGTCAGCGCCGGTTGCGGTGCTCCTGCCGACAACGTGAGCCCGGTCAGTCCCTCGGTGCCGTCGTAGCTCACGATGCGGTCGGTCACGACCCGACCGGTTCGGGTCCGCACGGTTGCCGACAGCTGATTCCAGCGGGCGACGACATCGGTGATGTCGAGCGGAATGGCGCTTCCCGCCGGCACGGGCAATCCGTCGAACCGCTGGGGGGCCCGACCGCCTTCGTCGGTCGCGAACGTGACGTCGACGACTGCGTCGTCGGGGAACGGGTTGAAGACCACCAGCACCTCTCTGGCGTCCTTGCTGGTGCTCCCGGCCGGGAAGAACCACGAGTCGGATGCGAACGAGGAACACGCGGCCGAGTCGGTACCCGCCGGACCGCTTATCCGATGATCGACGATGACCTCGGCCGATCCGAACTCGAGCAGCGCCGCCGCCCAGGCGGCCGTGACCACGTCGCCGAGGCGGACCAGCTGCTGCGACCGCGGCGGGACGTCGAGCGGCAGGGTGACCGGGCGCTGGGACTCGACGACGAGCTCGGCATCGACATCGGTCGGGTAGGCGGTGAGCGTGCCGGTGACCGTGTCGTCCGACGGGTTCGAGATCATCACGACATGGTCGGCGAAGCCGTCGTCGGCCGCCGTGCCGCCGGCGCAATACCACGTCGAGCCGAGCGCACCGTCGCCGGCCGCGACCGGCATGGCGGCCACACCCTCGATGCTGAGGGTGGAGAGCTCGACATCGGGATCGCGTCGATCGAGGATCACCAGCCCGACGAGCGCACCGAGCAGGATCACCAGTGCCGGCCAGCGAGGAATGTTCACGAG
>JAOTZB010000203.1 GCA_029861625.1 Acidimicrobiia bacterium | reverse complement strand
GACGCCCTTCGTGACCGAGTACGAGTCCCAGTACGGACCGCCGCAGTTCGCGCACGAACCCATCGAGATCACGTACTTGGGATCAGGCATCTGCTCGTACAGCCGCAGGATCGCGGGGCTCATCTTGTCGGTGACCGTGCCCGAGATGACGACGAGATCGGCCTGGCGGGGGCTGGCAGGGAACGGGATGACGCCGAGGCGCATGACGTCGTAGCGCGGTGAGCCGAACGCCGCTCCCATCTCGATCGCGCAGCAGGCGAGACCCCACTGGTACACCCAGAGCGAGTACTTCCGGCTGATGTTGAGGAGCTTGGTGAGCGACTTCGGCGTCTTGCCGCTCTCGACGAGACCCATCTAGCGCTCAGCTCCTGTCAGATCCATCGCAGGACTCCCTTGCGCCACGCGTACAGGAGCCCGAGGAGCAGGATGAAGATGAAGATGAACATCTCGACCAGCCCGAAGAGCCCGTAGGCCTCGAGTCGGGTCGCCCAGGGGAAGATGAACACAGCTTCGACGTCGAACATCACGAACAACAAGGCGAAGACGTAATAGCGAATGTTGGCCTGTGACCATCCGGTGCCCACCGGATCGACGCCGCTCTCGTAGTTGATGTACTTCTGCGGCTGGGGTCGCGTGGGCCGCACGAGGCTGCTCAGACCGAGGAACGTGCCGACGACGAGAACAGCGAGCGCGCCGAACAGTCCGACCGTGAGATAACTACGAAGGAATTCCGACACGAGCGCTGAGCCTATCGACCGGGGCGGGCTGCGACCAAAGCGGTCGAGCGGGACGGGTGAGGCTCGATGACGCAGATTTCGACCGTGGATTCGGGCATCGACGACAGCCTTTCAGGTATCGGTGCAGCGTGGGTGAATCGAGCGAATACCGCGTTCCGGGTGGGTATCAGGGCGAGTTGACGAGAGCCGGCGTGGCATCGCGGGCCAAGTCGACGATCGGCTCGGGGAAGATGCCGAATCCGATGGTGAACGCTGCCGCCACGCCGAGCACGACCACCGTGCCGACCGGCACACGGATCGGCGCGTCGTCGTCGCTGCCTTCGAGCCACATGGCGATCATGATCCGGAGATAGAGGTAGGCCGCGATGACCGCCGACAGCATCGCCACGATCGCGAGCGCCCACGAGCGACCGTCGACCGCGGCGGTGATCGCATAGAACTTGGCGAAGAAGCCCGTCGTGAGTGGAACGCCGGCCTGGGCCAACAAGAAGACCGTGAACGCGAACGCGAGCCACGGTCGCCGCGCCCCGAGCCCCGCGAAATCACCCACCGTGGTGGCGCCGTCGCCCGTCCCGCTGACGACACCGACGACCGCGAAGCTGCCGATGACCAACACGCTGTAGACCGCGAGGTAATAGAGCACCGATGCCGTGCCGTCCGCGCTGGCGGCATGCACGCCGATCAGCATGAAGCCGGCGTGGCTGATCGACGAATACGCCAGCATGCGCTTCACGTCGTTCTGGACCACAGCCAGGATTGCGCCGACCAACAGTGTGGCGACGGCGAGCGCGTACAGGATGGGCTTCCAGTCGTCGGCATAGGTGCCGAAGGTGACGACGAAGACCCGCAGCAAGGCTGCGAAACCCGCCGCTTTCACGCCCGACGCCATGAATGCGACCACGGGTGTCGGCGAGCCCTGGTAGACGTCGGGGGTCCAGGTGTGGAACGGGACGGCCGACACCTTGAAGCCGAGGCCGACGAGCAGGAGCGCGAAGCCGGCGAGCAAGAGGCCGTCGTCGACCAGCACGGTCGAGCGGAGGTAGGCGTTGATGTCCACGAGGTTCGTCGACCCGGTGGCGCCGTACGTCAACGCGATGCCGTACAGCAGGAACGCCGACGAGAACGCTCCGAGCACGAAGTACTTGATGGCCGCTTCCTGGGATTGCGCCCGGCGGTTGTGGTAGCCGGCCAACACGTAGACGGCCAGCGAGAGGATCTCGAGCCCGAGGAACAAGACGATCAGGTCGTTCGCGGTCGCCATGGTGACGCCACCGGCTGCCGACAAGAGGAGGAGCACGTGGTACTCGGGGCCGTCGAGTCGTTCGCGGCGCAGGTACCCGTCGGCCAGCAGGGCGGCGAACACGACCGTGAGCGAGATCACGACGGTGAGGAAGACCGAGAATCCGTCGATGCCGACCGAGTCCGCGACGGCGCTGAACGGCCCGCGGTCGGCATCGGTCACACGACGCCAGAGGTGGATCGAGCCGATCGCCGCACCCAGGCCGACCGCCGCGGTGACCATCGACGGCAACCAGCGGGGCAGCCAGCGGCCCGCGAGCGACCAGACCATGAGCATGAGGATCGCCCCGCCCGCGAGCACGAGGTGCGGGACGAGCGCAGTCCAGGCGATGTCGGGAGTGACGATGGAGTCGGGAGCAACCTGGGCGAAGAACATCAGTCGGCCCCGCCTTCGGCGGCTTCGGTTGGAGTGCCTGCGTCGGCGGCTCCTTCTTCGGCGTCGTGTTCCTCGACCTCGATGTCGTCGAAGCCCGTGCCTGCTCCGTCGTCGGCGACGGGCTCGTCGAAGTCGTCGACGAACGTCTCGATGTGAGCGACCAGACGGTCGACGGCCGGTTCCATGCGCTCGATCACCGGCTTCGGGTAGACACCCAAGAAGACGATGGCCACCACGAAGGGGGCCAGCACCAACCCTTCCTTGAACCGCAGGTCGGGCATGGTCTCGTTCTCGCCGTCGGCTCGACCGTGGAAGACGCGCTGGTATGCCCACAACAGGTAGAGCGCGGCAAGGATCACGCCTGTCGCCGCGATCACAGCCCACCAGCGGTGGGCATTGAACGCTCCGACCAACACCAAGAACTCACCGACGAACCCGTTCAGCCCCGGTAGGCCGATGGAGGACAACATCACCAACACGAACACTCCGGCCAGCAGTGGAGCCGACTTCTGGAGACCGCCCAGCTCGCTGATCTCGCGCGTGTGCCGTCGTTCGTAGATGAACCCGACGAGCAGGAACAACGCCCCGGTGGAGATGCCGTGGTTGACCATCTGGAGCAGACCACCGTCGATCCCCTCGGTGTTGAGCGCGAAGGTTCCGAGCACGATGAAACCGAGATGCGCGATAGAGGAGTAGGCGACCAGCCGTTTCAGATCACGCTGCATCGTGGCGACGACCGCGCCATAGACGATGCCGATGGTGCCGAGGGTGATCATCAGCGGTGCGAACGTGGTCGACGCCTCGGGGAACAGATAGAGCCCGAATCTGAGGAACCCGTAGGTCCCCATCTTGAGCATGACGCCGGCCAGGATGACCGACCCGGCGGTCGGGGCCTCGGTATGGGCGTCCGGTAGCCAGGTGTGCACCGGGAACATCGGGACCTTCACCGCGAAGGCCAGCGCGAACGTCGCCCAGATCAGACGGGCCGAGTTCGTCGCCAGCGCCTGGGTCTCGGCGATCTCGACGAGGTTGAACGTGAGATCGACATCGGCGCCCTGCGCGTGCAGCACGACGAGGCTGACGATGCCGACGAGCATGAGCGCCGAGCCGAACATCGTGTAGAGGAAGAACTTGGTGGCCGCGTACTCGCGATCCTCGTGGCCCCACTTGCCGATGAGGAAGTACATCGGCACCAGCACGATCTCGAAGAACACGAAGAACATGAACAGATCGAGGGCGACGAACACACCGATGCAACCGGCCTCGAGCACCAACAACCACGCGAAGTAGGCCTTGTGGTCGTGGCCGGGATCGACGGCGACCATCGCGAGGGGGAACAACAGCCCCGACAACACGACGAGGAACAACGAGATGCCGTCGATGCCCGCGAACCACGAGATGCCCAGGGCGTCGACCCAGCCCTGTTCCGACACGAACTGGAATCCGGCGTCGGCGGTGTCGAAGTCGCCGAGGATCCAGACGCTGATGGCGCCGGTCACCACGGCGAAGAGCACGGCGAGCGGCTGGGCCATCCTCGCTCGACCTCTCGGCAACAACGCGACGGCGACCGCGCCGACGAGCGGGGTCAGCACCATGGCGGGGATGACGGGGAACGATGCCTCGGCGAGCAGCACGGGCGGCATCAGAACGTCGTCCGGAAGAGGAAGTAGACCAACAACGCGACCGCACCGCCGCCGACACCGACGGCGTAGGAGCGGACGAAGCCCGTCTGGAGCCGACGCAGCACGAGCCCACCGTGGCGGACGACGGCCGCCGTACCGTTGACCGCGCCGTCGATGACCGTCCGATCGAACCAGGAGACCAGCTCGAAGGACTTGCGTCCGGGGCCGCCCATGAACGACGTGACCGTGTCGTCGACCATCCACGCGTCCTGGAGGATGGGCTGCTCGACCACTGACTTGTCGACCCGCCGACGGATGTACACGGCGGCGGCGCCGATGACGCCGATGACCGCCGCGACGATCGACATGATGGCCAGCGTCCACTTGCCCGCCGCGCCCGATGTCGCAATGTGCTCGTTGCCGAACAGCGACGGCTCGAGCCACTGTTCGAGGATCTTCGTGTCACCGGTGAACGGGAGGTTCAGGAGCCCGCCGAGCAGGGCGAGACCGGCCAGCACGACCAGCGGGACCCACATGAGCGGCGACGGCTCGTGCGGGTGGAACGACCGGGCCCCATCGTCGGCCACGGGCTCATCGGCGGCCGCATGTGCTTCGGGGTCACCATCACTCCAGCGGCGCTCGCCGAAGAACGTCAGGAAGATCAGTCGGCTCATGTAGAACGCGGTCAGGATCGCCGCGATGAGCAACAGCACCCAGGCGACGACGTTGTTCTCGTAGGCGCCGAGAAGGATTTCGTCCTTCGACCAGAAGCCGGAGAACGGCGGGACCCCCGCGATGGCGAGCCAGCCGACGACCATCGTGGCGGCGGTGATCGGCATGAACTTCCGGAGCCCGCCGTAGTACTCCATGTCCTGCTCGTCGTCCATGCCATGGATGACCGAGCCGGCACCGAGGAACAGCAGCGCCTTGAAGAAGGCGTGGGTGACCATGTGGAAGATGGCAGCCACGTACACGCCGCTGCCCACCGCGACGAACATGAACCCGAGTTGGCTCACCGTCGAGTAGGCGAGGACCTTCTTGATGTCGGCCTGGGCCACGGCGATCGACGCCGCGAACAGGGCCGTGAACAGGCCGATCCATGCGATCACGTCCGGAGCCACGCTCGATGCCTCGGCGATGATCGGGTTGACGCGGGTCAGCAGGTACACGCCGCCGGTCACCATCGTCGCGGCGTGGATCAACGCCGAGACCGGCGTCGGGCCGGCCATGGCATCCGGGAGCCAGAGATAGAGCGGGAACTGTGCCGACTTGCCGGCGGCACCCACGAGCAACAGCAGGGTGATGGCGGTCGCGGTCGAGGTCGCCATGCCGTCCGCCCCGGAGAACATCTCGCCGTAGTTGATCGAGCCGAACGTGAAGAAGGCGAGGAGTGTCGCGACCATGAAACCCCAGTCGCCGACCCGGTTCGTGACGAATGCCTTCTTGCCCGCCGTCGCGTTGGCCTCGTCGGTGAACCAGAACGAGATGAGCAGGTACGAGCACGTGCCGACGCCCTCCCAGCCCAGGAACGTGATCAGGAGGTTGTCGCCGAGCACGAGCATCAGCATCGAGAAGACGAAGAGGTTCATGTAGACGAAGAACTTCGAGAAGTCCTTGTCGCCGTGCATGTACGCGATCGCGTACAGGTGGATGAGCGAGCTGATGCCGGTGATGAACAGCGCCATCGTGATCGAGAGCGGATCGGCGAGGAAGCCGACGTCGACCGAGAAGTCGCCGGCGGGAATCCACTCGAACAACGTCTGTTCGAACAGCCGTTCCTCGGCGTCCTTACCGAGCAGCCCGACGAACACGAGCACGGTCGCGATGAACGAGCCCGCCACCATCGTGGTGGCGAGGTAGCCGGCCCCCGGCTCTCCGAGACGCCGGCCGCCGAGAACGAGCAGGACGAAACCGAGCAGGGGGAGCGCCGGTATGAGCCAGACGAGCTCTTCCATGGCGCCTACCCCCTCAAGACCGAGAGGTCATCGGCGGTCGCGCCGGAGCGGTGTCGCATGATCGCCACGATGATGGCCAGGCCGATGACGACCTCGGCGGCCGCTACGACCAGGACGAAGAACACGGACACCTGTCCACCGAGGTCGTCCAGCTCACGACCGAACGCGACGAACGTGAGGTTCACCGCGTTGAGCATCAACTCGACGCACATGAACATGACGAGCGGATTCCGGCGGATCATCAGACCGGAAGCACCGATCGCGAAGATGATCGCTCCCAGAACCAGGTACCAGGTCGTGGTCAGCTCCACTGCTGACCACCGACTCTCTCGCCGGACCGGGTCTGGACGGCTGGGCCCGACCTAGGCATCGGTCTCGACCGCCTGCGTATCCGGAGCTTCGGCGGGATCCGAGTCGGAGTCGACGTCGTTCCCTTCCTCCGGCTCGGCGTGGTTGCGCGCTTCGAGGGCGGACTCGGGAGCAGGCTCGAAGTCGCCGCTGGGCCTCTTCGCGAGCTGCACCGCACCGACGACGGCGATCGTGAGCAGCAGCGCCGTCAGCTCGAACGCGAGGACGTAGTCGGTGAACAAGACCTCGGCCACCTGGGTGACGTTCGATTGCACGCCCTCGGGCTCGATCGCCCGCACTGCAGATACCGCCCCGGTCGCACCGTCGGTGGTGACGGCGACGACGACGATGGTGAGAATCGCCGTACCGAGACCGACTGCCACGGCCATCGGCCGTTGCCCACCGATCGGCTCGATGTCGAGCCGTTCGGAGCGGTCGACGCCCAACAACATGATCACGAACAAGAACAACACCACGATCGCGCCCGCGTAGACGATGACCTGCACCGCGGCCAGCAGGTGCGCTTCCTGGTTGACGAACAGCACGGCCACCGAGAACAGGGTGAGCACCAGGCT
>JAOTZB010000016.1 GCA_029861625.1 Acidimicrobiia bacterium | reverse complement strand
CGCGGTGTTTCACGGGAAACATGCGGCAGCCGATCGCGGCGCGACCGGGTCGCTCATCGGGGCCCGCGGTCGCGCCCGGGTCGCTGGTCGGGGCCTGATGTCCCACGGGAAACCCCCAGGATCGGGGGAGGGTGCTTGACCTGTGCGAGGGCCCCAACCAACATGGAGCAGTTCCGCTCGCCCAACGGGCCGGGCCGAAGTGATCAGAAGGGGTCGCCTGTGACCGTCGGTGAGGCACGAAAGCCCGAGCTCGACACGTCCGATCCGATCGTCCAGGAACAGATAGACGCTCCCACGAACGATCGGCCGAGCCTCCCCCGCATCATCGCCGTCGCCAATCAGAAAGGCGGCGTCGGCAAGACCACGACCACGATCAATCTCGGGGCGGCACTGGCCGAACTCGGCTATCGGACGCTTCTCGTCGACCTCGATCCCCAGGCCAACACGACGACCGGTCTCGGCCTCGATCCCCGCACGCTCGAGGCCTCGATGTACGACGTGATCCTCCGAGACGTGCCGATCGACGACATCGTCGAACCCGCCGAGGTGAAGAATCTGTTCATCGGCCCGTCGAGCCTCGATCTGGCCGGCGCCGAGATCGAGCTGGTGCCCGCCTTCAGTCGCGAGCGCAAGCTTCGTCAGGCTCTCGAGAGCGTCGATGGTCAGTACGACTACGTCCTCATCGACTGCCCGCCGTCGCTGGGTCTCATCACGGTGAATGCCATGGCTGCGGCCCGCGAGGTGCTCGTACCGATCCAGTGCGAGTACTACGCGTTGGAGGGGCTCGGACAGCTCTTGCGCAACGTCGAGCTGGTGCGGAAGAACCTGAATCCCGATCTGCACCTGAGCACCATCCTTTTGGTGATGTTCGATGCCCGCACCAAGCTCTCGGCCCAGGTTGCATCCGAGGTTCGCCAGCACTTCGGCGCCAAGGTCTGTCGCCAGGTCGTACCCCGATCCGTACGATTGTCGGAGGCACCCTCCTACGGGCAGCCGATCACCGTGTTCGACAGCATGTCGCGCGGTGCTATCGCGTATCGCGAAATCGCCAAGGAGGTGGCCGGTGGCCCGGCGTAGTGGTCTGGGGCGTGGGCTCGGTGCCCTGATTCCGAGCGACGATGCCGAGCTCGGCGGCGAGCACGCCCTGGCGGCCGCGGCCTATCGCGAGCTCCCGATCACCGCGGTGGTCCCCAATCGGTGGCAACCACGCGAACGCTTCGACGAAGAAGGGCTCCGCGAACTGGCGGCGTCGATCGAGGTGCTCGGGGTGCTCCAGCCCGTCCTCGTCCGTGAGCTGGGCGACGACCAGTTCGAGCTGATCGCCGGCGAACGACGCCTGAGGGCGGCCCAGATGGCCGGGCTCAGCTCCATCCCAGCGCTGGTGCGATCGGTGGCCGACCAATCATCGCTCGAACACGCGGTGGTGGAGAATCTGCACCGAACCGATCTGAATCCGCTCGAGGAGGCGGCCGCCTATCAGCATCTGATCGAGGAGTTCGAGCTGACCCAGGATGCGGTCGCCCAGCGAGTCGGGAAGAGTCGCTCCGCGGTCACGAACCTCCTGCGACTGTTCCAGCTCCCGCCGTCGGTGCAGGAACAACTCGCCGAGGGAAACCTCACGGCCGGCCATGGTCGCGCCCTTTTGGCACTGGGATCTCATGCCGAGCAGACGGCGATGGCCACCCAGGCCGTGACCGAGGGATGGTCGGTCCGCGAGCTCGAGCGGCGAGTGAAGGATGGGAATGGCGCACCGTCCACCGATGGTGGCGGATCGTCCATCACCGCCGCCCGGCCACCGACGCTCGATGTCAAACCGCCGGCGCTGCTCGAGCTCGAGCAGCTGCTCGAGGACCATCTCGAGACCCGGGTGACCGTGGCGATGGGCTCGTCCCGCGGCCGAATCACGATCGACTTCGCCGACCTCGACGACCTCGAACGCATCTATACCGCGATGGTCGAGGGTCGCGCCGAGTGACGAAGGTCACACCCTACAGGTGACCGTTGGGGTTCGTCGCGAGTCAAGTACAGCTTGATTGTCCACAGGTGTGGGTAAACCTGTGCACGCGACTTCACCGGGGGTGACCAGCGCCAGCCAAGTGACCACGCTCCGAGGTCGTTGCGGCGCGCCGGGTGGCAGGGTCAGCTGATGAACTCGTCCAGATCGGCGAGCAGCGCCGCCTTGGGCTTCGCTCCTACCAGGCGCTTCGCCGGGGCACCGTCTTTGAAGATGATGAGGGTGGGGATGCTCATCACCTCGAAGCGCCGCGCCACATCAGGGGCGTCGTCGACGTTGAGCTTCGCGATCTTCACCTGACCGTCGAGCTCGCCGGCCAGTTCCTCGAGCACGGGGGCGATCGCCTTGCACGGACCACACCATTCGGCCCAGAAGTCGACCAGAACGGCGCCATCGGCGGCTCCGACCTCCTCGTCGAATGTCTCCGTGGTGAGCGTCGTGATTCCCTCAGCCATTGTGCACTTCCTTCTCGGCGCCGAGCGCCGTCGTTCGATCGATGAAGACGCTAGCGGGACGCTCGCGCTTCTTCACGGTGATGAAACCCGACCAGCCTTGTCAGCATTCCCGCCGTATTCCCACCAGCCTTGTCGGCATTCGCGCCCGCAGTCATGCAGCATTCTCACATGGGCGTCTCGAGCCGGTCACTCCTCGAGCCAGCGTTCGGCGTCGATTGCAGCCATGCAACCGGACCCGGCTGCGGTGATGGCCTGCCGGTAGTAATCGTCCTGCACGTCGCCGCACGCGAAGACTCCGTCGACCGCGGTCCGGGTCGAGTCGGGGAGCGTGATGAGGTAGCCGCTGTCCTTCATCTCGAGCTGACCCTTGAACAGATCAGTGTTCGGTTTGTGACCGATGGCGATGAACAACCCGTCGGTGGCGACGCTGGTGCGCTCGCCGGTCTGGGTGTCCTCGACGACCACGCCCGTGAGGCTGCTGTCGCCGAGGTACTCGACGACGATGCTGTTCCAACGGAACTCGATCTTCGGGTTGGCCCGGGCCCGGTCCTGCATGATCTTCGAGGCCCGAAGCTCATCTCGACGGTGAATGACGGTCACCTTGGAGGCGAACTTGGTGAGGAAGATGGCCTCCTCCAGCGCCGAGTCGCCGCCGCCGACGACGATGATGTCGCGATCTCGGAAGAAGAACCCGTCACACGTCGCACAGGTCGACAGTCCGTGGCCGACGAGGTCGGTCTCTCGGTCGAGACCGAGCATGATCGACTGGGCGCCGGTCGAGATGATGACGGCGTCGGCCCGATGGGTGGGTTGTGCGGTATCGGGGTCACCGACCCACACGCCGTAGGGCCGCGCGGAGAGGTCGACCCGCGAGGCGCGGACCGTCTGGAGCTCGGCGCCGAATCGTTCGGCCTGGCCCCGGAACATCTGCATGAGGTCTGGACCCATGACGCCGTCGGGGAAGCCGGGGTAGTTCTCGACATCGGTGGTGAGCATCAACTGCCCTCCGGGCTGATCGCT
The DNA here is from genome assembly GCA_029861625.1 of Acidimicrobiia bacterium. Taxonomy (GTDB): domain Bacteria; phylum Actinomycetota; class Acidimicrobiia; order Acidimicrobiales; family JAHEJN01; genus JAOTZB01. Next base: position 21,667 of record JAOTZB010000016.1, on the reverse strand, counting down.
CGTCGACGACGGCTCGCCCTCGAGCACGAGAGGCTCGAGGTTCGCCCTGGCCGCGTAGATGGCTGCGGTGAGCCCGGCCGGACCGGATCCGATGATGATGACCTTGCGCACGTCGTCTGACATGAACGCTGCTCCTTCGTTGCGCGACTTCGACCGGGACCCCTCCGGGGCCCGGAGCTGGTCAGGGAACCCGAGGCTATTCCCGGCGTCAGCCCGCGGCCTTTCTCGGCCGCTTCCACCAGCAGACCGCGCCGGCGATGCTGAACAGCCCGCCGAGCGCGAAGTAGGTGATCCACACTTCGTCGCCGAAGAGCTCGTTGAGTCCCCGGACGACGAGGATCAGCAACAAGATGAGGGCCATGATGCCGAGGATGCCGGCGATGATGCCGTAGACCGCGGTTCGAGCGATTCCGATGGCCGGACCCGATGTCTTGAGTTTCACCTGATCGACAGTGCCGACGATGCGATTGGTCGCTTGGAGCGGCCAGTCGTCGGGAAGGCCGGGGACAGAGCTCGCGGCCCGCTCCACAGCATCACTTCGCTCGTCGGTCGGGCGCGCCTCGATGTCAGCCATCCGCGCAGCCTATCGGAGCGTCGACTGCCGCTGCCGACCGCGACACGATCGGCTGGGTCGGGCCGCTCAGCCTCCGGGAACGGCCGGCACGATGGTGCAGGTGCCGACGTCGAAGATCGCCACGTCGATGTCGGTCTCGGCGCGGAATCCGATGGCGAGAAACATCGACCCGTCGATGTCCTGGACAGTGAACCCGAGCAGCTCGGCCGCGAGATCATCGAGGAAGGCGGTGACCACGTCTGCGCACGGTACGAGCTCGAGCGTCGGGCTGGTTCCGTCGGCCGGGGCGACCAGGCGCCCGAGAATCCGCGTCGCGAGCTGTTGGACCGACGTCGGCGGCGGTACCAACACGATCGTGTTGCTCTCGAGCTGCGGTGCGGAGTCGTCGGCGGCGAAGTCGCCTTCGGCGTCGGCGCCGGCCTCGGGCTCGTCGGTCGAATCGGCCGCAGATTCCTCCTCGGGCGCGGCTTCTTCCGCCGGTGCCTCGGCCTCGGCCGCCGGCGCCGACTGGGCGACGGCGTCCTCGTCCCCGGGGTCCTGGGCGGCGGCATCGAGAGCAGTGTCGTCGGCTCCTCCCTCGTCGAGTGCGTCGCCGGAGTCGTCGCTGAGCTCCTCGTCGGCGTCGAAGGAGGCCGACGCCGTGGTGTCGCCGCCGTTGTCGTCGGTTCCGTCGCGGGTGATCAATACGAGCGGCACGGCCAACAAGACGATCGCCACGACCGCAGCGACCGCCGCGATCTGCATCGTGCGGGCGCTGCGTTGCCGGCGAGCCGCGAGAGCTGTGACGTTGGCCGCAATGGGTGACGCCGCCAACGCGGCGGCGATGTGACGTTCTCTGGTCTCGTCGTCGGGCAGGGTGACGGGGGCCGCGACGTGGCGACCGATGAACCGGAGCTGCTCGGCGCGGGCGCGCAGCGCGGGATCGCTCTCGACGCGCGCGGCCTCGACGTCGCTCGCGTCGCCGTCGATGTAGGCCGAGACGAGGTCGTCGAGGGTGGGGTCGATGTCGCTCATGGTGATTCAGTGCTTGGACGTCGTGACGGGTCGTCGTGGTTCCCGGCCATCAGATCGGCGAGGCGGGCCCGTCCTCTCGCGATACGGGAGCGGACGGTGCCGGGGGGAACTTCCAGGGTCGCAGCGATCTCGGCATAGTCGAGGCCGAGCTGGTCGCGGAGGATGACAGGTGCTCTGAACTCGGGCGGGAGCTGGGCGAGGGCATCGTCGATGGCGAGACGCTCGCTCACCGCTGTGTCGAACGCCGGAGTGTCGTCGATGTCGATCTCGGGCGACTCGGGGAGACCTGGTGTCGGTCGCCGCCCCCGGCGACGCAGCTCGTCGAGACACGCGTTGGTGGTGACGCGGTAGAGCCAGGTGGTGAACGCGGCCCGCCCGTCGAACTTGTCGAGTCGTTTGGTGAGTGTGATGAGTGCTTCCTGGCAGGCGTCGGCGGCGTCGGCGTCGTTGCCTGCCATCCGGCGGCAGATGCCGTAGACACGGTCGTAGTGGCGGCGCAGGAGAGAATCGAGCGCGGCTCGGTCACCGTTCTGCGCCGCTTCGACCAACGTCTGATCATCGACCTCGGGACTGATGGCCAGACAGTAGTGGCCGATGGCAGCTCACCCGGGATACAGCGCGAGCTCGGCGATCTCCACGCGAACCCGTGGTGGACCATCCCCGAGGTCGGTGATCCACACCATCAACGCGCCGGCCTCCACGTTGTTCAGCTCGAACCGGATCGTGCCGTCGATGTCGGGGGATTCGGCCACGGCGGGACCCCAGCCCGAGAGCTCGGGGGCGGCGGCATCGGCGGCGTAGATCGACGCCGCCCAGCTCTGGGTAGGTCCGACGATCTCGACGGCGCCGATAGCCGTGGGCTCGTTCAACGAGATGACGATTCCGACTCCGGACTTGAGCCCGCCGAACGCCCTCGAGTCGTATCCCTCGGTGCTCCATGTCGTCGCGGGATCACCATCGATCGCCGATGACACCCGCGAGTCGTTCTCGCCGGGCTCGCCCGATCCCTCCGGGTCGAACGTCGAGATGGCCACGATGCGAAGGTCGCCGTCGTCCTCGGGTGCGTTGCCGACGGTGTCGGATTGCCCGTCGTCTGGTTCGGTGCCTATCGGGGCCGACGAATCGTCGGGCTCGGCATCGAACCCGACGGCTTCGCGGGCCCGGTCGAATGCACCCTGCCCGACCTCGGTGGTACCGATGAGCGCGCCGGCGAGCGCCAGCGCGCCGGCGACGATCACGATGAGCGCCATCGGGACCAGCCAGCGGCGCTCGCGTTCCATGAACGCGCCGACCGGTTCGGGAACCTCGACCATGGGTGGGGGAGCGACCGTCACGCCGGTGTCGTCGAGGGCCGCGAGCAGCGCGGCGCGGAAGTCGGCGGCCGTGGTCCAACGATTCGCCGGTGAACGGGCGAGCGCCCGATCGATCACGGCATCGAGCTCGATCGGAACGGTCGTGCGGAGCTGTCGGACCCTGGGAGCGTCGGTGCGCGTGCGGGCGATCGCGGTCGCGAGGTCGCTCTCCGCCGAGAACGGCACCTTGCCCGTGAGACATTCGAACAACACCACGCCGAGCGCGTACACGTCGGCGCGCCCATCGACGGGGTCGCCGGTGACCTGTTCGGGTGCGAGGTACTTGGCGGTGCCGACCAGCGTGCCGCTGGTGGTGAGATCACCGCTCTGGAGGGGCTTGGCGATCCCGAAGTCGGTGACCTTCACCCGCCGGTCGTCGACCAACATGATGTTCGCCGGCTTGATGTCGCGGTGCACGAGCTCGGCGGCATGTGCGGCCTGGAGCGCGTCGGCGACCTGCGCCCCGAGCTCGACGGTCAGCTCGGGGCTCAGCACGCCGTGATCGTCGAGAAATCGCCGTAGATCGATCCCCTCGAGCAGTTCCATGACGATGGCCTCGATGCCGTCCTCGGACGCGGTATCGAAGATCGCGACGATCCCGGGGTGCGACAAGCGGGCGGCAATCCGCGCCTCGGCGCGGAAACGCTCGAGGAAGACTGGGTCGTTGGCCAGGTGATCGTGCAGGATCTTGACCGCCACACGCCGGCCGAGGACGGTGTCGGTCGCTTCCCAGACCTGGGCCATACCGCCGGATGCGAGCGGCTGCTCCAAGCGGTATCGCCCACCCAGTACGCGATCGGCACGGGCGTCGTCTCGGCGGATCGGGTGGTCGTGCACCGTCTTCTCGTGGTCGTGGACCATTGCTCGCGGTTGCGCTCCGTCTCGACGGGGTCGCTGCACCCAACGTTACCGGTGCGTCACCATCGCGTTCGGTTCGGCCGGCCGAACGGTGTCTCAGTCGATGACCGTGAACGACATGCCCATGACGCGCGGGCCGCCGTGGGTGCCGATGACGGGACCGATCTTGCCGACGCGGATCTGGTCCCTCGGCACCGTCGCGGACAGCATCTCGAGGAAGGCTTCGTGGTCGGGGGCATCACCGTGCGCGACCGCGACGTTCTCGACGTTCTCGTATTCGCCGAGCTTGTCTGCGAGCCATTGCAGCGCCCGCTTCCTGGTGCGTTGTCGGCCGGCCTCCTCGACCACGCCGCTGCTGAGATCGAGGAGCGGTTTGATCGACAGCATGGATCCGACGAGCGCCTTGGCGCCGCCGACGCGCCCGCCCTTCTTCAAGTTCTCGAGTGTGTCGAGGACGCCGAACACGTGGGTGCGGTCGCCCAGATCACGGACGAGCGCCTCGACGTCGTCAGCGGCCATGCCGGATGCGGCCGCGTCGGCGCCGCGTAGGACGATGCTGCCCAGCCCGCAGGTGATCGAATGCGAGTCGATGACGCGAACATCGAGCTCGTCGGCCATCGCATCGGCGGCCGCCTGCGCCGACTGTCCGGTGGCCGACAGGCCGAGCGACAGGTTTATGCACAACACCGAGGTCGCCCCGTCGGCGGCCATGGCTCTGAACGCTTCCTCGAACGCTCCCGGCGATGGGGCTGCCGTCTCGGGGAGCGTGTCGGAGGCTGCCATCTTGGCGTAGAAGGTGGTCGGGTCGAGCTCGGCCCGGTCGACGAACTCCTCGTCGCCGAACCGGATCGTGAGCGGAACGACGATGATGCCGGCCTGGTCGGCCTCGGTGATGGACAGGTCACACGAGCTGTCGGTGACGATTCGGACGGTACCCATGGTTGGCTCAGACTCTCGTGACCGGGTGGAGGTTACGCGACGGTGGCGATGTCGCCGGCTGGCGAGTGCAGGTTACGCGACGGTGGCGATGTCGCGGTCTGGCGAGTGCAGGTTACGCGACGGTGGCGATGTCGCGGTCTGGCGAGTCGGGGACCACGATGAGGCGCTGATTGGGTCGTCTCGTGCGCCGGGTGTGAAGCCACCACCACAACAAGAACGCGAGCGCCACTGCCGCTATCACCAGGGCGACGCCCGAGATCGCCGTCGATCGCACGAGCACGCGTGTACTTCCCAACGCGATGGATCGGTCCGGTGACGAGAAGCGGATGTCGAGGATCGAGTCACCCGACGTCCGAGCCGACACGGGAAGCTCGACCGCGTTCGTGCCCGGTGCGAGTGTGACGGTGCGTTCGGCGCCCTGGGGGAACTCGAGCTTGTCGCTCGACATCGTGATGAGGATCGAGACGGCCTGATCGAGCCGGTTGTCGATCACCAGTGGGATGTTGCCGTCTCGCGCCGCGAGCGTGACACGGTCGGGGGGCGGCCGGACGTCGATGGAACCTGTTGTGACACCGACGGTCGAGCGGAGCTCGGTGAGATAGGCGTCGGCCTGGCCGGGTTGGAGATCGCTGGATCCAGCGACCAGCAGCCGGTCGTTGAAGCTGACGAGGTCGGGATTGTCCGGTTCCAGGATGCTGCCGTAGCTGAACAGCTCGGCCGCGGTCTCCGTGTACTGGCGGGCGAACACCGCCAGGTCCTCGGCCGGCTCGGCAACGAGGTCGCGCTGGAGCCGCAGGCCGAGATCGGCCTGTTGGCCGGCTTCGGTGGCGCTGGTGACCGTGCCGAAGAACTCCCCGAGGGTGACAGCGTCGAGGATCGGGTTCTCGTCGAGGCCGGCCAGGAGGGTTCGCAGAAATGTCGCGGACGGAACCCAGTCGTCGGGAGGCGACACCACCGCGCCCCGGGCGATCGTGGGCTGGTCGAAGAAGAGGATCGCCAGATCGGCGAGCAGGTGGTTCGCCGCCAGCGCCGGATCCTCGCCGCCCGTGAAGTGCGCCTGGAGGTCGCCGTCGACTGCGGCCGTCGGGTACGCCTGACCGTTGGCGTCGATCACGTCGAACAGCTGTGTGAGCGTCAGCGGGAAACGATCCTCGTCGAGCGTCTCGACCTGGGTTTCGGTCACGATGAGCTGTGTCACGCCGATGGCGCCGAGGAGCGACAGCGTGGCGGGGGTGAGCGTCGCTTGCGCAGGCCACACGTCGAGCTGGGCCTGTGTGCCGAGGCCCTCGCCGGCCCGGCCGATACCGACGGCGAGCATCTCGACGAACTCGCTCTCCAGGCCGCTGTCGATCCACGCGGTCGCGTCGACCGGCACATAGGGGTTGGCGATGATCTGGCGGCCGGCGATCGCGCCGCGGAACTGGGCGCGGCGCTCGTCGCCGATCGCGTCGATCGTCTCGGAGTGGATGTCGATCGAGAGCGGCACACCCGGCACGTCCTCGAGGGCGCCGACGGTCGCGTCGAACTCGGCGAGCGCGTTCGTCGAGATCACGCGCGTGCCGTCGGGACGAAGCGCAGGGGGAACGTCGATCGGTACGATCGTCCCGACGTTCAGCGGCGTCTCGGTCGGCGTCTCCGGCGGTCGGATCAGGTGGGTGATCAGGGTGTCGACGAGCTCGCCGTCGGGGTTTCGCAACGAGACCTCGACGGGATAGACGCCGGGCTCGCTGATCGCGACGCGGTCGTCGTCGTTCGGCAGCCTCGCGAGCGGCACGCTGAGCGAGACGACAGCTTGACCCGTTCCACCGACGTCGATCGGCTCGGTGCGGTGGAGCTCGGCCCGGAACACCTCCTCGTCGATTCCCCGTCGGAACGATGACCGTGACTGCACCCGGTTGTGGATCGCGAGGTCGAGGGTCGACCCGGCGTCCGCGCCCGCGAGGACGATGTCGACCCGGAAGGTTCCGTCTCCCCCGACCCATGGGCTCTGGGAGACGAGCTCGAGCGAGCCGCCCACACCGGCGCTGCCGGCCGGTCGGTCGAATGCGAAGGTGGTGATAGCCACGGCCGCGATCAACGAGAACGAGACGAGCAGCGCTCGGACCCGCCGGTCAGTCATGGCCGCCGAGCGCCCGCTGGAGGACCACGAGATCGTCCTCGCGGCGCTGGAAGCCGAGGTGCTCATAGAAGGTGAGCGCGGCGTCGTTGTCCTCGGCCGTGTTCACCAACATCGTGACCGCACCCCGGCGGGCTGCCCACCAGACGGCGTCGTCGACCAGCGCATTCGCGATCCCGCGGCGCTGGTGGTCGGGGTCGACGGCCAGGCGTTGGAGAAAAGACGTGGTTCCGGCGATCCCGGTGATTGCGTACCCCGCCACCGTGCCATCGTGAGCGGTTCGAAACCGCGCCATCGGGGTCGCCCTGACGGCGTCATCGAGGCTCTGATGGTCGAAGCGCCACTCCTCGGGGAAGCTGCGCGCGTCGATGGCGAGCAGCGCATCGCGTTCGTGGCGGCGGGCTCGTCGCAGCCGGCGGTCGCGGGGGCGACTCCGACGCTCGATCGGACGTTCGAGCAGCGCGAGCCGGCGCCGCACGGTGTAGCCGCTTCGGTAGAAGGGCCGGGCCTCACTGGGCCCGAGGGCAGTCGTCACGGCCGAGTGGTAGTCGTCGGCGCCGAGCTTGTCGGTGAGCTCGACGACGGCCGAGGTCGTCAGCGGCCGATCGGTCATGGGCACGACGTGCGCGATGCGCTCCTGGCCGCGCCAACGCCCAACTCGCACATGGGCGGTCCCCAGATCGATCACCGGGCGTCCGACCATGTCGATCGGTGTCCCGTTGCTGTTCTCGGCATGTCCGACAAGGCTACGGCTTCACCGGGTGGGGATCTGCGCGGAGAGTCTCCACGGGTCGGTCCGGTCACACGAGGGGCGCCGGCCGCCCGGGCGGAGGCTCGCCCGCTTCGCGGGCGCACCGACCCGAAAGGGTGGCCGCTACGATCGAACGTCGATGAGCCTCATCTTCGTGAGCGACGAGCGCTTCTTCGCGCACCAGCCCGGGGCCGGTCACCCGGAACGTCCGGCGCGGCTCGACGCCGTGTCGGACGGCACGAAGGCGTTCGCCGACGCATTGGTGCCGGTCGTTCCGCGTGAGGCATCCGATCGCGACATCGCGCGAGCTCACGATCCGACGCTGATCGACCAGTTGCGACACATCGACGAACAGATGAGGATCACTGGTGCGGAGACCGGGAGTCATCTCGATCCCGACACGGTGATGAGCCCGGCTTCGTTGACTGCGGCGCGTCTCGCGGCCGGGGCGGGCTTGACGGCCATCGACTCGCTCGAGGAGGAAACGGCGGCTGCGGCCTTCTGTGCGGTGCGCCCGCCCGGTCACCACGCGACGCCGAGTCGACCGATGGGGTTCTGTCTGTTGAACAACGTCGCGGTGGCGGCGCGGGCGCTCACCGAACGGGGCCGGCGGGTCGCGATCGTCGACATCGACGCCCATCACGGCAACGGCACCCAGGACATCTTCTATGCCGACCCCGATGTCCTCTACCTCTCCACCCACCAGTATCCGTTCTATCCCGGGACGGGTCATGGCGACGAGCAGGGCACCGGTGCCGGGTTCGGAACCACGTTGAACGTGCCGTTTCCCGCGGACGCGGCCGGCGACGCGTTCCGGGCCGCGCTGCACGAGGTGTTAGTCCCTGCCATCGAGCGCTTCCGGCCCGACTGGTTGTTGCTGTCCGCGGGATTCGACGCCCACCGTGCCGACCCTCTCACCCAGCTCGGGCTGTCGGCGGGGGATTACGGCGCGCTCGTGAAGGGTCTGGTCGACACCGTCCCGGCCGGTCGCCGGCTCGTGTTCCTCGAGGGTGGATACGATCTCGACGCACTGCGGACGTGTACCCAGGCGACACTGGCCGCGTTGCTCGACACGGCGATCACCACCGAGGCCTCGACGAGCGAAGGCCCGGGGCTCGATTCGGTCGCGGCTGCGACTCGCCGTCTCGATGCCGTGCCGGCCGGCGTCTGAGACCGAGATGTCATTCGAGCGGCTCGACGAGGTCACGTCCGAGGTCGCCACCCTCGCGGCCGCCTTTCGTCGCGCGGGATTCCGCGTGTTCCTCGTCGGTGGCATCGTCCGCGATCTGTGGTTGGGAGAGTCGGTCGACGGTGAGGGCGACATCGATCTGACCACCGACGCGAGGCCCGATCAGATCAAGGCGGTGATCGGCCCGATCGCCGAGCACATCTGGACCCAGGGTGAGCGTTTCGGGACGATCGGCTGCATCGTGGGTGGACGGGCGTTCGAGATCACCACCCATCGCTCCGACGCCTACGAACCTCACTCCCGCAAGCCCGAGGTCGCGTTCTCGGGCGCGATCGGTGCCGATCTGTCCCGACGCGACTTCACCATCAACGCGATGGCGATCGAGGTCCCCGGTGGCGACGTCATCGATCCGTTCGGCGGCATCGTCGATCTCGAGCGCAAGGTCCTGCGAACGCCGGTCGGTGCCGAGCAGTCGTTCACCGACGACCCCTTGCGCATGCTGCGCGCGGCGCGGTTCACGGCTCGCTACGAGCTGTCACCCGACGAGGCGCTCGTCGCGGCGATGGAGTCGCTGGCCCCGCGTCTCGACATCGTGGCGATCGAGCGCGTCCGCGACGAGCTCGACAAGCTGTTGGCAGTCGACGAACTGTCGGCCGGGCTGTTGTTGCTGGCCGCCACGGGGGTGTTGGAGCGAGTGTTGCCCGGTCTCGCTGAGGCGATCGCAGCCGACGACATGGCTTCGCTGCGCTTGATCGAGTCGGTCGACGCCGATGATCGACTCGGCCGCCTGGCCGCACTGGCCCGGGCCGACACACCGACGTCGACGCGTGTCGAGGTCCACGAATGGGCTCGGCGACTCCGGTACTCGCGCGACGAGATGCGGGCGATCGAACAGACGCTTGCGGCGCTCGACTCCCTGCCAGGGGTGCCGGTCGACGCCGGTGGTCTCCGACGCTGGCTCGTCGAGGCCGGCGATCAGCGGGAGCGGGTGCTCGGGTTGGCTCGTGTGGTCCACCACGATCTGACGCCGATCGTGCGCGACGCGCTGGCGACGCTGGCCGCCACCGAGGATCTCGACGATCTGGGCGCGCCGCTCGACGGCGCTCAGGTCATGGCTCACCTCGGGGTCTCCGAGGGCCGGATCATCGGTGACGCGCTCGCTCATCTGGCCGAACGCCGTATCGCCGAGGGCCCGATGAGCGAGGATGATGCGTTGGCAGCGCTCGACGAATGGTGGAGCGATCACCTCGGCGAGTGAAGCGATCAGGCCGACGACCGGTGGACTCAGCCGGCGAGGAACTCCTCGACGAGCTCGCGGGCCTGCTCGTCGCGGTACTGCACGGGCGGGCTCTTCATGAAGTAGGCCGATGCGCCGAGGACCGGACCACCCAGGTTGCGGTCCATGGCGATCTTGGCGCAGCGGACGGCATCGATGATGACGCCGGCCGAGTTCGGCGAATCGTGCACCTCGAGCTTCATCTCGACGCTGAGGGGCACGTCTCCGAAGTTCCGGCCCTCGAGTCGGATGAAAGCCCACTTGCGGTCCTCGAGCCACGGCACGTGGTCGCTCGGGCCGATGTGCACGTCGTCGTCGGTGATCCCCTGATCGATCTGGCTGGTGACCGACTGGGTCTTGGAGATCTTCTTGCTCTCGAGGCGACTGCGCTCGAGCATGTTCATGAAGTCCATGTTGCCGCCGAAGTTCAGCTGGTACGTATGGTCGATCGTCGTGCCGCGGTCCTCGAACAGGCGGGCGAGCGTGCGGTGCACGATGGTCGCCCCGACCTGGCTCTTGATGTCGTCGCCGACGATGGGGAGACCGGCGTCGGCGAACTTCTGCGCCCACTCCGGGTCGCTGGCGATGAACACGGGAATGGCGTTGACGAAGCCCGTGCCGGCGTCGAGGCAGGCCTGTGCGTAGTACTTCTGGGCCAGCTCGGAGCCGACCGGGAGGTACGACACCAACACGTCGACCTTCGCGTCGCGTAGCGCTTGGGCCACGTCGACCGGCTCGACGGCCGACTCCTCGCAGCGTTGGGTGTAGAACTCACCGAAACCGTCGAGGGTCGGGCCCCGCTGCACGGTTACGTCGAGGTGGGGGACCTCGGCGAATCGGATGGTGTTGTTCGGCTCGGCGAACATCGCCTTCGAGACGTCCATCCCGACCTTCGAAGCGTCGACGTCGAATGCGGCAACCAGCTCGATGTCACGGATGTGATAGCCGCCGGCGTCGACGTGCATGAGACCCGGTACTTCGAGCTCGGGATCGGCGTCGGCGTAGTGGACGAGACCCTGGATGAGCGAGCTCGCGCAGTTGCCGAGGCCGGCGACCGCGAGCCGCAGCGTCCCGGCGGGTGACGGGGTGTTGAGTGATTCGGTCATTTCTTCCCTCCGGTGGGGTCGGGGTGTTGTTCGTGCTCGATGAGGCGATCGAGCCAGGCCAGGTCGGTGGCCAGGGAGTCGCCGTGTCGTTCGAGCAAGGCTTGTTGGTAGAAGTCGATGTCGGTGGGGGAGCTGCGCTGGGCGAGCCGCTCCGCGATGTGGTTCCGGCGCCGTTCGAAGAGCTTGCGGCGGGTCGCGGCGGGGAGATGGGCGCAGAACGCGACCTGGAGCGGGAAGGCGCGGTCGTCGGTGATGTCGGCGACCAGGAGCTCCTCGAGGTGGTCGCGGCCCGTGTCGGAGATCGCGTACACCTTCTTGCGACGTCCCGATCGGGGCGCCTTGGTCCGGCGTGATCGGAATATCGCAGCCTCGCCGCTGAGCGAGCCGCTCAGTGGGACGTTCACCCGCGGCCGAGCCTCGGGTTCGGCCGCTTTGACCAGTTCTCGATCCTCGAGCCGTCCGAGGGCGGGGTAGAGCGAGCCGAACGACGCGCGGAGAATGCCGCCGGGGAGCTCCTGGATGCGTTTCTTGACCTCGTAGCCGTGCAATTCGCCGCCGGCGAGCACGCCGAGTATCGCGAGCTCGAGCGTCACGAGCGGACGGCCGGTCCCGGATACACCGGGCGTCGGGGGGGAGACCAGCAGTATGCCGGATAGCTATATCGAGTCGATATATCGAGCATGTCAATTACCGTACACGAGGACCGCTCCGTTGCCAACCCATACCCCGCGGCGGCCGTCGCAGTGCTCGCCCGCTGTGGTCGGGTGTGACTACGCTGACCTCGTGCCGTTCCGACCAGAGGCCGTCAGCGCCACGGGATCCTCGACCGGGGAGATCGACTACCGGCTGGCGCGTCTCACCGTGGTCAACTCCTTTCGGGCCGGTCGACTCGCCCGTCACGACGTGTGTGACGCCCATCCCGAGCTCGTGCGGGCCGCCCGAGAGGTCGGCGACGCCACCACCGACGACTGTCCCATCTGCGACGAGGCGCAGCTCGTGCACGTGACGTACGTGTTCGGGCCTCGCCTGCCCGCCCACGGCCGGTGTGTGACCTCCCCTGCAGAGATGGCCCGGCTCGCCCAGCGGAAGGGGACCTTCACCGTGTATGTGGTCGAGGTGTGCCCGGAGTGTTCGTTCAATCACCTGCGGCGGAGTCACCCGCTCACCACCGCCTGAGTCAGCTCGATTCGATCTTCCGGTCGCCGCCGGAATGTCGTACACTGCAGCCACCGCCGGCAGCCGACAGGCGCTGGACGGACGAAAGGAACAGCCCATGAGCACGCGTGTCACCGCGCCATCCGTTCAGGCTCGAAAGGTCTCACAGGGTCACGAGCCCCTGGTCATGGTCACCGCCTACGACGCCCCCGGCGCCCGTATGGTCGACGAGGCCGGTGCCGATCTGATCCTCGTCGGCGACTCGGTCGCCATGGTCGTCCTCGGCTACGACGACACCCTCCAGGTCACCACCGACGACATCGCGCACCACACCGCAGCCGTGGCGCGTGCGAAACCCGACGCGATGATCATCGGCGATCTGCCGTGGATGAGCTACCACGTGTCGATCGAGGAGACCGTTCGCAACGCCGCGACGCTCGTGAGGGCCGGTGCCCAGGCCGTGAAGCTCGAGGGGGGATCGAATCGGCTGCCGATGATCGAAGCCCTCATCTCCGCTCAGATCCCGGTGATGGGCCACATCGGCCTGACGCCGCAGTCGATCAACGCCTTCGGCGGATTCCGCGTCCAGGCCAAGACCACCCAGGCTGCGCTCGAACTGGTGGCCGAGGCCAAGGCCCTGGCCCACGCCGGATGTTTCGCGCTGGTGCTCGAAGGGGTACCCGACGATGTCGCCCGCTTGGTGACCGACGCTGTCGATGTTCCGACCATCGGAATCGGGGCCGGCCGTCACTGCGACGGTCAGGTGCTCGTGTTCCACGACGTGTTGGGCCTCGAAGACCGGTTCGTGCCCAAGTTCGTGCGCCGATACGCCGAGCTGAAGACCGTGGGCGTGGCGGCGCTGACGGAGTTCGCCGCCGACGTCCGCTCGGGCGCGTTCCCGGCCGACGACGAGAGCTACCACCTGAACGCCGAGACGGCCGAGGAGCTCTCCCTCTACGGGCACGACGTCGACGGGTAGCGTCCGTCGACCCCTCGACGACAGCGCCGGTGATCGAGCGATGGCCCGCGCTCGTTCGGCGCCGCCGGGGTTGGATCACCCGAGCGTCGCCCCGGCGTCGAGCAGGAGCTGCCAGAACGCAGCTCGCGTCGGCACCGTGTAGTCGACGCTCAGATGTGTCCGGTCCTTGAACACCGCCTTGCCGTCGAGCACGGGCAGACAGACGGGCAGATGCGGACAGGCGAACCGGTCGATGTCGATGCTGACGACGTCGTCGCGTCGAGCGGCGATCTCTCGATAGATCTCCGTCATCGGGGAGTGCGGCGGCCGTTCGAACGCACATTCGCCGATTGTCGCCGCGCCCGACAGGCACGCCGTCGGGTCGGTCGAGCGGTGGTACCCGACCGGTTCGACCAGCACGATCGTCGCTCCGCCGGCGACCAGCTCGTCGATCGATCGAATCGTGCGCTCCATGACCATGGCGCGCACGGCGGCGAGGTCGTCGTTCTCGAACGTCTCGGTCCCGTCGGTCGGCGTCCAGATCGCGGCATTCGGCAGCTGCTCGAACTCGTAGTCGAGATTGGCCGCGATGATCAGATCTGGGCCCTCGGCGACCGCGAGGCGTTCATACCAGCCCAGGCGGAGCTCGTAGCACTCGTCCAGTGTCCTGGTGGTTCCGAGATACTTCTGCCAGGGGCAGCCCTGGTAGGTGCTCTCGGAGTACGTCAGGTCGTGGTCGCCGGCCAGTGCGCTGAGCATCGCGCGCAGCATCGACGCGTTGGAATCACCGATCAGGTGGATGTGGCCGGACCCGCCGTCGACGAGAACACAGCCGTTGAGTTCGTCGTGGGCGCATGAGTAGCCCGGTTGGCCCGTGGTCGCCGTGTCGTAGTCGATGTCGTCGGGAACCGGCGCGGCCAGCAGTGCCTGGATGGTGACCGGGTCCGCGTCGTCCGGGCTCGCCGCCGAGTCGTCAACAGACGCGTTCGCGGCGTCACCATCCGGCTCGTCCACCCGGCGGGGCTCGGGTGTGGGCTCGGGCGGTGCCGGCTCGGTCTGGGTCGGCACGACGTCGGTTTCGGTGACCACGATGGCAACCGTCTCCCGAATCGCCGGTCGCACATCGGATCGCAGGATCGGTGGCACCACGACGAATGCCGCCACGAAGGACAGTGCGAGACCGCCGATGATCGACAGCCGCGGGGCCCGCGCCAGCAGCTTTCCCCGTCGGACCGGTTGTTCGAGTACTTCGAAGCTCAAGGCTGCGATGCCCGCCGAGCCGAACGCGGCCAGGGTGGTGAGCACGATCGGCCCGATGTCGAAAAGCTCGCGCAGGAGCAGGATGAGTGGCCAGTGGGCAAGGTAGATCATGTAGGAGATCCGCCCGAGATACCGGAGAACGGGCACGCTCAGGACCAGGTTCGCGGCCGAGCTCGGCGCCAGGTCCATCGACACGATCAGCACGATCGCCGCCGCGGTGACCAGGATCCCCCGGGCGCTCACCGAGAGCGACCACGAGCCGGTTCCCAGGAATATCACGAGGACGAGCGCGGCCAGACCGACGGGCGTGGCCGCCCGCCTGACGATCCCGATCGCACGATGCCGGTGGAAGTGGACCACCGCGGCAAGGGTGCCTCCGACCAGGAGCTGGTAGAGGCGCGCCTCGGTGCCGTAGTAGGCCCGGAGCGGGTCGCGTCCGGCCCACCACAGCTGAGCACCGAGCGACGCCGCTGCCAGCGCGGCGATGCCGATGGCCACGACGTTGAGCGAGGCACGTTGACCGAACCGGCGACGAGCGAGCCGGTACAGGCCGATGAGCACGAACGGGTAGAGCAGATAGAACTGCTCCTCGATCGCCAACGACCAGTAGTGCAGGAACGGGCTGGCGTCGATGTCTTCGGCAAAGTAGTCGGTCGCCTCCCGGATGAAGTGCCAGTTGGCGACGTAGAGCAGCGCGGCGCGAGCGTCGCTCACGAGCCCGCCGCGGGTCAGCCGCGGAACGTACAACAGCAGTGAGGCACACGTCACGACGACCGCGGTCACCGCCGCCGGCAACAAGCGACGGACCCGCCGGGCGTAGAACTCACCGAATCGGAACGCGTCGAGGCCGGTGGCCAGGACGACAGAGGTCACGAGAAACCCGGACAGGACGAAGAAGACGTCGACTCCCACGAACCCGTTGGCAATCGACGGCACCCTGGCGTGAAACGCCACCACGAGCAGGACCGCGACGCATCGGAGGCCGTCGAGGCCGGGCCGATACCCCCAGCTGGTCTCGCTCATGCTCGCGTTCTTACATCACACGGGCGACGGACCGCCTCATCCGAGCGCCAGCGGATCGAGGCTAGGGTGAGGCGATGGACGGCAGCTGGGGCATCGCGTGGTTCATCGTCGCGATGATCTTCCTCGGCGGCGAGCTCGTTCTGCCGGGATTCATACTGTTGCCGTTCGGCCTCAGTGCCATCGTGGCCAGCATCGTCGCGTTCCTGGGGGCGCCGGTCGGCGTCGCGTGGGCCGTGTTCATCATCGGCGGCGGGCTCGGATTCGGCCTGTTCTGGAAGTTCGCTCGCGAGAACCTGGCCGATCTCCCGAATCCCGAAGGGGTCGGCGCCGACCGCCTCGTCGGTGTGGTGGGCTCGGTGGTCGAGCCGATCCCCGACGTCCCGGGGGAAGCGGGCATGGTGAAGATCGGCGGCGAGAAATGGCGGGCGGAGAGCCACGATGGTCGACCAGTGGCCGAAGGCGTCGTGGTCGACGTCGTGAAGGTCCGCGGCACTCGTGTCGTCGTGAAAGTCCACAACGAGGGGTTCTGAAATGGCGGGCATCATCATCCTGGCGGTCATCGCCGCAGCTGTCATCATCTTCCTGGCGTCGGCGGTAAAGATCGTCAGGCCGTACCAGCGTGGCATCGTCGAACGGCTCGGCAAGTTCAAGACCACCATCGAGCCGGGCATGCACATCCTCATCCCGTTCATCGACAAGCTGCGCATCGTCGACATGCGGGAACAGGTCGTCGACGTGCCACCCCAGGAGGTCATCACCGCCGACAACGTCGTGGTGTCCGTCGACGCCGTCGTGTTCTACGAACCGACCGACCCGCAACGGCTCGTCTACAACATCGCCGATTTCGTGCTCGCCATCACCAAGCTCGCCCAGACCAACCTCCGCAACCTCGTGGGCGACCTCCAGCTCGATGCCGCCCTGACCTCACGCGACACGATCAACACAACCCTTCGCGACATCCTCGACGACGCCACCGACAAGTGGGGCGTGCGGGTCGTGCGGGTCGAGATCCAACGCATCGACCCGCCTGTCGATGTGATGAACGCGATGCACGAGCAGATGAAGGCCGAGCGCACCCGTCGTGCCACCGTCACCGAGGCCCAGGGGTTCCGTGAGGCCGAGATCACGCGAGCCGAGGGCGACAAGCAGTCGCGGATCCTCGAGGCCGAGGGTCAGCGCCAGTCGGCCATCCTCAGGGCCGAGGGCGATGCCGAGGCCGTGAAGCTCAACGCCGCGGCCGAGCGGTTCCGACTGGAGGAGGTCGCCGCAGGTCAGGGCGAGGCCGTGCGCCGCGAGTTCCAGGGCATCCACGACGGCGCTCCCGACGCCGAGCTGTTGTCGGTCAAGTACCTCGAGACGCTCATCGGGTTGGCCAACGGTCAGGCCACGAAGCTCATCGTGCCTGCCGATTTCTCCGGGATCCTCGGTGCGGTCGGGGGCATCGCGGAGGCCATGCGTCTGGAATCGGGCGGCGACGCCGAACCCGCTCTCGCCCACCTGCCACCGCCGCCCGAGTAGCCGGCACGGCGATTCTCAGACCTGTTCAGCCGCCGGCTGCGGCACTGGCAGCGCGCCTGATCGCGGTGTGCACAGTCGCGACGAGCGAGCCGTCGACCTCACCGCTCGCGACCGTGATCACCGCCAGCGGATCGTCCTCGCGCGCGCCGGCGAGCACCTGCGCGAGCACACCGCCTCGTTCGGTCACGGTGTAGGCGGGGTCGACCGTAGACGCATCGTCGAGGATCTGGGCCCAGCCCGCGACGTCGGTCGCAGCAGTCGACATGCCCATCGCAGCCGAGAACGCCGAGGAGATCTCGAAACGGTCGGGAAGGTCGGGATCGAACACCAGCATCAGTCCGGTGATCTCACCGGTCGCTTCGTCGACAGTGCCGCCGAGGAACGCGCCCGGGTTGATGCCGACGAGGAAGGCGTCGAGTCCGTCGAGCTCGCTGTCGATTCGTCCGACCGTCGCCGGATCGATGGTCACGGCCTCGAGTCCCTCTGCCACCGCCGCGTCCTGGGACGCGTTCCACGCGTCGAGAAACGAAGCGACGTTGACGTACGAGCCGATCTGCTCGGCGGTCGCGATCGTGCGATGCGGGATCGTCTCATCGACCGGAACCGGTGTCGGCTCGACCTCTATCTGCGAGAGGACCTCGGTCAGGCCGGGGATGACCAGCTTCTCCGGCGTGGGCTCGGCCGTCGGCGTCGGCACCTCCTCGACGGGCCTGGTGACGGTGTCGTCGGCGGCCGCGCCGCAGCCGCTCGCGCCGATCATGAGCGCGACAACGGCGATCAAGGTTGGAGGAGGTCGCATCTGGTTGGTCCTTGGTCAGCTGGCTTCGCCTGCGTGTCGGTATCGACCAGCTCGAGAGGTCGCTGAAGGGCATCGTCCGAATGGCCCAGTTCCCGCCGCTCGCCCTCCGCCGGTCGGTCCGGCCCGGACCAACTCGCCCTCGCGCTCAGATGGCGACGAATGGCAGCGATTGGTGCCGGCGCACGTAGCTCCCTGGCGCGTAGGTTGCGGCCTCGGCGTCGACCGAGAAGGCCGGGCACCGCTGCAGGAGCTCTTCGAGCGTGACCCGGGCCTGGAGACGGGCCGCAGCTGCGCCGAGGCAGTGATGCGATCCGTAGCCGAAGGCGAGCATCTTGTCGATCGTGCGGGTGACATCGAGAGCATCGGCAGTGGGGCCGAACTCGCGATCGTCGCGGTTGGCCGACCCGTACATCAACAGAACCTTCTTGCCGGCAGGGACCGTCGTGTCATGGATGACCACGTCACGGGTGCAGGTACGGGCAAGGTTCTGCACGGGTGATGTGAGACGCAGGAGCTCCTCGACAGCGTTCGGAACGAGACCAGGGTCGTCGATGATGAGCCGGCGCTGATCGCGGTCGTCGTCGAGGAGCACGGCCGCTCCGCCGAGAAGTCCGCTCGTGGTGTCGTTGCCCCCGGTGACCATCGTGAACGCGAACCCCAGCATCCAGGCGAGCAACACCTTGCTCTCATCGGCTCGGACGAGATCCGAGATCATGTCGTCGCCCGGCGCGGCGCGCCGCCGCTCGACCAGCGCGGCGAAGTAGTCGAGGAGCTCGCCCAGCGCCGCATCCGCGTCGGTGATGTCGCCGCTCGCGTTCGCCGAGACGATCGCGTCGGTCCATCGGTCGAACAGCACCCGGTCCTCGACGGGGACCCCGAGGTAGTGGGCCACGACGAAGCTCGGGAGGGGCTTGAAGAGCTCGGCGACGATGTCGACCTCGCCCATCTCTCGGATCCGGTCGATCCGTTCGACCACGAACGCGCGGACGTCACCCTCGATGGTGTTGACCTGCCGCGGTGTCATCGGCGCGCTGACCAGCCGTCGCATGACCGTGTGGTCGGGCGGATCCATCATCACGATCGGTACCGCCGCGTCGCCGAGCTTCTCCATCTCGCCGTTGTTGAAGGTCAGCCCATTGGCAGACGAGAAGGTGGCGGTGTCGCGGGCGGCGTCGAACACATCGTCGAATCTCGAGAGGCACCAGAAATCGCCCCACTCGACCCGATGGACCGGATCGCGGTCGCGGAGCGCCTGGTAGGCCCCGAACGGGTCACGCCAGGATTCACCGCCGCGGGCCTCGAACCGGGCCGGTGTCGTGTGCTCATCGCCGTGGGCAACCATCGAGATCTCCCTGATCCTGCGACTCGAACCTACGACCAGCGGTGATCGCCGCCAAACCTGTGGGCGACCATCGGTGTCACCGGGGTGACAGGAGCCTCTAGTCTCGCCGCCATGACTGTTGCTGTCGTCACGGGGTCGAATTCGGGAATCGGCCGAGCTGCCGCGGTCGATCTGGCTGCGAGGGGCTGGCAGGTGTACGGCACGATGCGGTCGCTCGACAAGGGCGAGAAGCTCGCCGCCATGGCCGAGGCCGCGGGTGTCGCCGTTCACGCCGTGGTCTGCGATGTGACCGAGACCGCGTCGGTGAACACCGCGATGGGAGAGATTCTCGCCGACGCCGGACACATCGACGTGTTGGTGAACAATGCCGGCGTCGGCGGCAACGCCGTGATGGAGGAGTGTCCGATCGAGACGTACGAGGCCGTCATGGACGTGAACCTGTACGGCGTCGTGCGCTGCTCACAGGCGGTGCTGCCCCACATGCGCGGGCGGGGGAGCGGCTGCATCGTCAACGTGTCCTCCATCGCGGGCCGGATCGCGGCCATCGGCCAGTCGCCCTATGTCGCGTCGAAGTGGGCGGTCGAGGGGTTGAGCGAGGGCATGGCCCAAGAGCTCGCACCGCACGGCATCCGGGTGGTCATCATCGAGCCCGGCATCGTGAAGACCGCGATACTGGCCAAGAACGTCGACATGCCGAACGAGTCGGGTGCCTATGAAATGCCGTACCGCCGCATGTTCTCGTTCTACGCGGCCGGTCTCGTCGACCCGGGCCATCCGAGCGAGGTCGCCGATGTCATCCACGAGTCGGTGACGACCGCCGAGCCGAAGCTGCGCTGGACGTGCGGTTGGGGCGGCCGCGAGCTCGCCGAGGGCCGGGCACGTGTGTCCGACGAGGACTGGGTCGAGCTCGGTGCCATGACCGACGATGCCGCGTACAACGAGCGATTCCGCGAGCTCTTCGGGATCGAAATCTGAGTCACCGGCCCGTTGGCGCCGTCGTGCGGGACCGGACTCGGGCTCGCGGTCCGTGCTGATGGGTGTGCGCTACCGTCGAGGTGTGAGCGATCACGCCGAGCGGTCACCCGCGGTGGGGGAGAAGACCGACGACAACGCGGGCCGGGTCCGCGCCGGCGACTCGGCACGCGCGGCGGCGAACCGACCGGCTGCGGGTAGCGCCGACCTGCTCGGATTGCAGCGGTCGGCAGGCAACCGTGCCGTGAACAGCCTCGTCGGCAGCATGCCCAGCTCGCCGCCTGTCGATCAGATCATCCGGCGCATGACCGTCGAGGAGGTCAGGGGTGAGCTCGAGTACTCCTTCGCCGAGGAGCACGTAGAAGACGAGGTGGTGGCCCACATCGCCGCGGTGACCACCGAGTGGGAGGACAAGGGCAGCAACCCGACGGATCGCTACATCCGAAAACGGTGGATCAGCGCCCGGGTGGGTGGCTTGTTCAATGACACCGACGTCGCACTGGATCCGCCCGAACAGGGCGACCTGGCGTACTGGCGGCCGAAGATCGCAGCGCTGATCACGGCCGGTGAGGCCGAGCTCCCGACGACACCGACCGTGGTCAAGCCCGAGACGCTCGATCGGATCGCTGCCAACAACGAATCCGAGGAGCTCGTCGTCGACCGTCGCGTTGACGTCGAGGTCACGATGGGGCAGGGGATCACTGCGGACCTCGGGCGATTCGTCCTCTTCAGCGATCAGTTCTCCTCGTGCACTGCCGTTGCGATCGTCAACGCCGGGACCCGGCGCGGCGGTCTGTTCCACTACGGCGCCGGAATCCGGAGCCAGCACGAGTCGCTGACCAGGATGGTCGACGAGGTCAACCCCACCTGGATCGGCATCGAGAACCGGGCTGGCAGCGAGGTGGACAACCTGGCGCTGACCCAGCTCTTCGGCGAGATCGCCGCGGCCGCAGAGCTCGCGGTGCTCCACTCCGGGAACGCGCAGTGGCTGTACCTCGATGAAGAGGGCATACCCGAAGCGTCGAGCCAGGAACCGTTCGACAGGCGCAGCGGCGGGCGGGTCAATGCAACGGTCCTCGACGAGCTCCCCGAGAGCCTCGAGGACTCCGGCCTGTCGCTCCACATCGACGAGGGCACCTACGCCGACGCCGGTGGCTTCAAGAAGATGAAGTAGCAGCATCTGGCCGCGCGTGCACCGCACAGATGGAAGGTTTGAGTCCCGCGAGGCCCCCGGACCGCGGATGCTGAGGCGAGCATGTGCGAGCCGAGGTAGCTGATCGCCGCGATCGTCGTCGCGGCGCGGTGGTCACGCCTCGATCAGCTCGCGCTCGAGGTCGCGGAGGGCCACGAGCTCGATCCCGGCGTCGGCGAGCGCGGCGATGACCCGCCGCTTGAGGTCGGCGCGGCACTGGGCCGGCCGCTCGTACGCCGTCCCGTGCACCCGCCACGTCGTCCCGTCCTCGCC
>JAOTZB010000202.1 GCA_029861625.1 Acidimicrobiia bacterium | reverse complement strand
CCCAGCACTCGTCACCACCCGACGACATGACCGTCACCCGTCGGTACAGGCCCCACACCGCGCCCTCGATGTGGTCGAGGGATGCGAGCGTCGTCGCCAGCGAGTCCGGTCGCAGCTCGAGGATCCAGCCCTCGATCTCACCATCGAGGTCGAACCGTGCGCCCGGGTAGCCCTCGCCGGTGTCGAAGAGGCGGCCTCGCACCCTGGACCGCCGCGCGGCGAGGACCTGATCGGCCACCAGCGGCCAGCGCACATCGCCCGGCATGAGCGTGCCGTAGACGAACAGGAGGTTCACGGGCGAACCGGTCGCCCCGAGCGGCGGCTCGGCACTGCATGCACGATGACGGCCCCCGTTCTCGATGTCGTGCCGACGGGGGGATACTACGGCCGGCCGGACATCCGGGCCGATGCACCGCATCGGTCCGATTGCCACGTGGACACGGCCCGGAACCACTACGTTCCGTACGGCACCGCACCGCTGGTGTGGCGCGCTATCGTCGGCCGAGCCAGACGAACACCAGTTCGACACCCGGAGAATTCGCCAAGTGCCTGATCAGCAGGAGCTGCTGCCATACGCGCGAGACGTGATCGACGTCTCCGTCGCCGACGAGATGTCGGAGTCCTTCCTCGCCTATTCGCTCTCCGTCATCACCTCGCGTGCCATTCCCGACGTTCGCGACGGGCTCAAGCCGGTGCAACGCCGCATCCTCTACTCGATGCTGCAGATGGGTATCCGGCCCGATGCCCCTCACCGCAAGTGCGCCCGTGTGGTCGGCGACACCATGGCCCGCTTCCATCCCCACGGCGACCAGGCCATCTACGAAGCGCTCGTGCGCATGGGCCAGTCGTTCTCGCGCTCGCTCACGCTCATCGATCCCCACGGCAACTTCGGCAGCCTCGACGACCCGCCGGCGGCCTACCGCTACACCGAGTGTCGGCTCACCGAAGCGGCCATGGAGATGGTCGGCGAGATCACCGAGGACACCGTCGAGTTCCGTCCGACCTACGACGGCGAGGACGAAGAACCCGTCTACCTTCCCGGGCTGATCCCGAACCTGCTGGTCAACGGCACGAGCGGCATCGCCGTCGGCATGGCCACGAACATGGCGACCAACAACCTGGAAGAGGTGTTCCGGGCCATCGAGCTCGTCATGACCAAGCGCCGCCCGAAGCCGACCATCGACGAGCTGTTGGCCGTCCTCCCCGGGCCCGACTTCCCGTCGGGTGGCACGGTGATCGACGAGGGCATCCGCGAGGCATACGAGACCGGTCGGGGCAGCATCCGGTGCCGGGCCACCGCCGACGTCGAGCAACGCACGCCACGCAGCCAGAGCATCGTCGTCACCGAGCTCCCCTACCTGGTCGGGCCCGAGAAGGTGGTGGGCCGCATCAAGGAGCTCATCGTCAGCGACAAGGTACAGGGCATCGCCGATGTGAAGAACCTCTCCGATCGCAAGTCGGGCCTGCGCATCCAGATCGACTGCAAACCCGACGTCAACGCCCAGGCCGTGCTCGGCGAGCTCTACCGCCTCACCCCGCTCGAGGAGACCTTCGGGGTGAACAACGTGGTGCTGGTCGACGGCGCGCCCACGACGATCGGGATCCGTGACCTCTGTCAGCACTACGTCACCCATCGCCTCGACATCGTGGTGCGGCGCACGAACTATCGGCTCGAGCGGGCGCGCGACCGGCTCCACATCGTCGAGGGTCTCATCGTCGCGCTCGACAACATCGACGTCGTCGTCAGCATCATCCGTGGCTCGGCCGATGTTGCCGAGGCTCGCGAGCGG
The DNA here is from genome assembly GCA_029861625.1 of Acidimicrobiia bacterium. Lineage (GTDB taxonomy): Bacteria > Actinomycetota > Acidimicrobiia > Acidimicrobiales > JAHEJN01 > JAOTZB01. The sequence goes on along the minus strand of JAOTZB010000202.1, from coordinate 5,150 downwards.
TTGTGCGCCGAGCTCGACCTGAGCGAGATCCAGGCCACCCACATCCTCGACATGCAGCTGCGCCGGCTCACCGCGCTCGAGAAACAGAAGATCATCGACGAACGCGACGACCTGCTCACCAGCATCGACGAGTACCTCGCACTGCTCGGATCCGAGAAACGGCAACGCAGGGTCGTGCTCGACGAGCTCGCGGGCGCGGTCCAACGGTACGGGAGGCCACGCCGCACGCGAATCGTGGGGGTCGACGACATCCCGGTCTTCGAGCCGGTGGCGACGATCGACACCACACACGTCACCGACGAGTCCTGCGTCGTCACGCTTTCGTCGTCGGGCTCGGTGGGCCGGGCGCCGACCGAGGGCGCGAAGCGGGCAACGCCCGGACGCCACGACGTGCTGGTGGCCTCGACGCTCACGAGCACCAGCTCGACGGTCTTCGGTATCACCAGCGCCGGCCGGGCCGTGTCGACGCTGGCCGCCGAGCTGGGCGAGGTGGCCGGACGGAGCCGGGGCTCGAATGCCGCGCATGTCTTCGGGACGGTCGGGGGCGAAGAGCTGTTGACCATCGTCGCGCCGGGGCGTGAACACCTGGTGCTGGTCACTGCCCTGGGCGTTGCCAAGCGGTTGTCGCCCGACGAGCTGGCCGCCACCGGATCGGGCAAGGCCGTCATCGCCCTCAAGGACGGCGACACGCTGGCCGCTGCCTTCGTGTGCCCCGACGATGTCGACATCGCGATCGTCGCCTCCGACGCGCAGGTTCTCCGCACCACATCGGGAGGCGTCAGCGTCCAGGGTCGGGGCGCTGCCGGTGTCGCCGGCATGAAGCTGCGCGGCGACGCTGCTGTCATCGCCGCCGGCCCCGCGCTACCGGGCTCGATCGTGGTGTCGGTCACCGACCTCGGCACTGCGAAGGTCACGCCGCTCGACGAGCTGGACACGAAGGGTCGAGGCGGAGGCGGCGTGCGACTCACCCGGTTCACCGACGAGTCGGCCCTCGCCCTCGCATGGGTCGGCTCGCCGCAGTCGCTGATGGCCGTCATGTCCACCGATCACGACGCCGGGAAGGCCGACCCGACCCCCGTGCCGTTCCCGCTCGAACCGACCAGACGCGACCTCGTCAGCGTCGCCACCGAACGCCGCATCCTCGGCGTCGGGCCGGCTCGCTGGTGAGGCGAAGGGCTCCATGAACACCTCCGCGTACGATGCCGACTCGATCCAGACCCTCGAGGGACTCGAGGCGGTCCGCAAGCGACCCGGCATGTACATCGGCGGCACCGGGTCCGATGGCCTCATGCACCTCGTCTGGGAGCTGATCGACAACGGAGTCGACGAGGCCGCGGCCGGCCATGCCACCCGCATCGAGATCACGCTGCACCGCGACCGGTCCGTCGAGGTCGCCGACAACGGCCGTGGCATTCCGATCGACAAGCACACGAAGCGCAAGGTGTCCGCGCTCGAGGTCGTATTCACCGAGCTCCATGCGGGCGGCAAGTTCGGGAGCGGCGCCTACGGCTCCTCGGGCGGCTTGCACGGTGTCGGTGCGTCGGTCGTCAACGCGCTGGCATCCAAGCTCGTCACCGAGGTCGACCGCGACGGCGCCACGTGGCGGCTCGGTTTCAAGGAACGCGTCGCTGGGCACTTCGACGGCTCCCGTTTCGTGAAGACCCACGATCTCGAGAAGGTCAAGCGCATCGCGAAGTCCAAGACCGGCACCCGAGTGCGGTTCTGGCCCGACTGGGAGATCTTCGACCCGGAGGCCGCGATCGACTTCGATCGCATCTGCGAACGAGCCACGCACGCGTGCTTTCTCGTTCCCGGCATGCGGCTCAAGGTCGTCGACAAGCGATCGGGCACCTCGAACGAGCCGTTCGAGTTCGTGTCACGCGGCGGGCTCGCCGATCTGGTCGACGTCTTGTCCATCGGCGATCCCGTCACCAAGGTCATTCACGTCAACGGCATCGACACCTTCGAGGAGAAGGTTCCGATCAGGGGCAAGATGACCACGGTGCAACGTGAGTGCACCGTCGACATCGCGCTGCGGTGGGTGAAGGGCTACGACACGTCGATACGCACCTTCGTCAACACGATTCCCACCGCCGAGGGGGGCACGCACCTGGCCGGTTTCGAGCGAGCGCTCACCAGATCTGTGAACGACACGCTGCTGTTGAACACCCGCAAGCTGGCGAAGCTGGCCCGGCAGGGCAAGGACCGGGCCACCAAGGACGACGTCCAGGAGGGACTCGTCGCGGCGGTGAAGGTCACGTTCCCGGAGCCGCAGTTCCGGGGCCAGACCAAACAAGAGCTCGGGACGCCGCCGGTGCAGCGAATCGTCTACGAGATCGCCAAGCGGGGTCTCGTCGAGTGGATCAACCGCGACGGTCCCAAGAGCCACGTCAACGCCCTCCGCGACAAGCTCGCCACCGCGGTCATCAACCGGGTGGCCAGCAAGCAGGTGCTCGACAACAAGCGCAAGGCGGCCAGCCTCGGATCCACGGGAATGCCGGACAAGCTGGCCGACTGCCGCCAGCACGGCCTCGACGCCGAGCTCCTCATCGTCGAGGGCGACTCGGCAGCCGGCCCGGCCAAAGCGGGTCGCAACGCGCAGAACATGGCGATTCTGCCGCTTCGCGGCAAGGTCGTGAACGCCGGCAAGGCAACTGCGAAACAGGTGCTCGACAACGCCGAGGCCCAGGCGCTGATCACCGCGATCGGTGCCGGATCAGGACGCGATTTCGAGCTCGAGTCGGCTCGCTACGGCCGCATCATCATCCTGTGCGACGCCGATGTCGACGGCAGCCACATCCGGTGCCTGCTGCTCACGCTCATCTACCACTACATGCGCCCGCTGCTCGATGCCGGCCGCGTCTACGCCGCGCAGCCGCCACTGTTCTCGGCCAAGTGGCGAGGCGAGACCCACTACGCGTTCTCCGATGCCGAACGCGACGCGATCGTCGGCGAGCGCAACGTGCCCCGCGACAAGTTCGTTCGGTTCAAGGGGCTCGGCGAGATGGACGTCGACGAGCTGGCCGAGACGACGCTCGACCCCGACACCCGGATCCTGAAGCGGCTCACGATCGACGACGGCGAGCAGGCCGAGCAGGCGGCCCGCATGTTCGACGTGTTGATGGGCTCCGACGTGGCCCGCCGCAAGGACTTCTTGTTGCGGAACTCGACTCTCGTGGATCCCGAGGCGCTCGACATCTGACCGGCCCCGGCGGATGGTTGCCGGGCGGCGCCGTGCTGAGAGCACAGAAGGTGTCACACCCGTGTAGTAGAACTACAGCCATGGGATTCGCCGCTGCCGCGACCGACAGCACCACCAGCCCGCCCCGGCCCGGAACCGACACCGAGACCGAGACCGACACCGTCGTGCAGTTGCCCGGCATCGAGGTCCCGTCCCGACCGGCCCACCTCTCTCCGTCGGGTGCCAGCCTCTACCAGCAGTGCCCGCGCCGCTGGAAGCACCGGTACGTCGACCGGCTTCCCGATCCGCCCGGGGTCGCCGCGCTCGCTGGCACCTTCGCTCACCGAGTGCTCGAGCTGTTGTTGCAGGAGCCCGACCAGCGACGCACCGTCGAACGGGCGAAGGAGCTCGCGCGGGTCGCATGGCCCGAGATCGCGACCGACGACGACTTCGTGGCCCTCGGCCTCGACGAAACCGAACTGCGCGAGTTCCGCTGGCGCGGATGGCTCGCGGTCGAGGGGCTCTGGGCCATCGAGGACCCGTGCACCGTGTCGGTCGACGCCACCGAACACGACGTCCAGGTCCTGGTCGGCGACGTGCCCTTCCGCGGGGTGGTCGACCGCATCGACCTCACCGACGACGGGCGTGTCATCACCGACTACAAGTCGGGCCGCGCCCCCGCCGAACGGTTCGCCGCGGGACGTCTCACGCAGGTCATGTTGTATGCGGCCGCGGTTGCTGCCACCACGGGCGAGCGTCCGATCCGGGCGCGGCTGTTGTATCTCGGGCAGAAGATCGTCGAGATCGATGTCACCGACGAGAACCTCGAGTCGGCCGTGGGCGAGCTCGAGGCGACCTGGTCGTCGCTCACCGCAGACTGCGACCGTGGCGTCTTCGAGGCGACGACCGGGCCGCTGTGCGGTTGGTGCCCCTACGTCGACCGCTGCCCCGAGGGTCGGGCCGAGGTCAACGAGCGAGTCGATTCCGGACGGCTCCGGCTCGACGCGCCTGCGATCGAGCTGATCGCCCGGTCGGCCTGACCACCCGGGCCGGCGCAGTCACCGGCCCAGTCGGCGCCGTAGTTGCCGCACCAGGACCAGCACGAGCAGGGTGGCAACGACGCCGGCTATCGCACCGCTCGCAATCAGCACCGTGTCGGCCGGTGCCGGATCGGGGGTGACCCGCGGCGGCTCCGGTGGGGCGATCGGGGGAGCATGCACGTCGTCACCGACCACCTCGGGGAGCTCCACATCGTCGGGCACGGCCATGCCCAGAAGCTACCAAGACGAGACACCTGCCCCGCCGATTCGGTGCAGTGCCGATGCCGTCAGCGCAGGCAGGGTCCGACCGGTCGTGGGTCCGCGGCTGCCTCATCGATGAAGGCCTCGATCTCGTCTGTCGCCACCGCGTACGACCGTCCACTGCTGGTCCTCGACGACGCGAAGAGCAGTCCGACCAGACTCCCCCGCCGATCGAACAGCCCCGAACCCGACTCGCCCGGCACCACCTCGAGCTGTACCTCCAGGGCCCGGCGATCGGCGCCGTCATTTCGATAGATGTCCTCACCGACGGCGTTGATGGGCCGGGCGACCTCGAACGGGCGCTCCTCGACGTCACCTTCGTCGTCGACAGTGACGAGCCGACCCTGCCCACCCTCATCGATCGACGCGAAATCCACGGCATCGAACGAGCCGTCGACCACCCGCACGAGCGCGAGGTCGCGATTCGCATCGAACGAGACAACCGTCCCTGCAACCGGCTCGGCCGATCCGGCGATCAACACGTCGACCTCGTCGAGCCCGGCCACGACGTGGGCGTTGGTCACGACCAGGTCGGGCGCGACGGCCACGGCACCGCCGACCGTGAGCGATCCGCATGCCTCGCCCGAGACGTGGGCCACCGATCCGGGTGCGACCTCGCCGCCCGCGGGCTCACCGGCACCGACCTCACCCTCCACCTGCACGGACCC
>JAOTZB010000201.1 GCA_029861625.1 Acidimicrobiia bacterium | reverse complement strand
GCCTCGGGCAGGTTGGCCTTGTGTTCGACATCGGCCCGCAGCCCGTCGGCGAAGTCGTGGTGCTCGGCCAGGCTCATGAGCATGGCCCGCCGGTAGCTGGTCAGGATCGGCTCGTCGGTCATCTCGTCGGGCGCTCGGTAGGGGCCGCCCAGTGCCGCGCTCTGGATCTGCTCGATGGCCAACCCCAGGCAGCGGGCGGCCGGACCCCACTCACCTTCGCCGAGCCACTTGTCGCCTTGCTCGGCCAGCAGGTCGGTGCCCACTCGTCGCTCGCTGTGGCGGACCGTGTACTGCACGCATGCGTTGGCGTAGCACCACCAGCCGGTGCTGTCGGCACCGAACACGCGCCGATCGGGTCGCGACACCAATGTGCGCACGGGAGTGCCGGCCGCCTTCTTGTTGAACAGTCCCACCGTGTCGACGTTCCTTCCTGGTCGACCCCCCCCGGGTGTGTGTACCCCGCTCGTGACGTGTATGTCAACTGTCAAGGGCGAAACCCCGACCTGTCTCAGCCTGCGAGGCCGAGGGCGACGGCCGAACCCAGGGCGCCGCCGATGGCAAACCCTCCGGCTATGTCGAGGGGCAGGTGGGCGCCGACGTACACCCGAGCTGCCCCGGTCACTGCGGCGACGAGCAACGCTCCCAGTTGCACGCCTGGGGGTGTCCCGCCGGTCGCGACCACGGCCAGTGTCAACGACACGGCCGCGTGGCCCGAGGGATAGCCGAGACCGGACGCTGTCGTGTCCCGCACACGCACTCGATCGAGAAGGTCTTGGGGGCGGCCCCGCCCGACGAGCGGCTTCACGAGCTTCACCCCGACCCACACGAGGGTTCCGGCGATGACCGAGACCACCGCGCCCGTCCTCTCGTCGCTGAACCACAGCAGGGCCCCGATCACCCAGACCGCGCCGAACGAGCCGGCCTGCATCACCAGAAACACCGGTATCTGGATGGCATCGGTCGCGGTGTTGACGACTCGGAAGAGGCGCTCCTCGGACGGGCTGACCCGGTGCACGAGAGCGGCCCGCCAAGAGCCGACCAGAACGGCCAGACTCGCGGCGATCACTGCCCACCGGAGCACCGCAGCCATCAGATCTCCGCGTCGATGAAGGTCTCGGCGATGTTCGCGTTGAGCTCCTCGCGACTGATCCACTGCAGCGAATCGTCGACTCGGACCGCCAGCGTGGTCGACGCGCCCTCTGTGAAGTCGAACTCCCACCACCAGCAGGCGCCGTCGACCACCGCGTACCAGTTGGCCCGGAACGCGGGTTCGAGCTGCACACTGTCCTCGTAGCGGTCGATGCGCGGGTCGTCGCTGGGCACCGTCACGGCATCGCCGAGAACGCAGCCATCGTCGAACCGCAGGACCGCCGCGCCCTCCCCGGCTCGGTCCGAGTCGAGCCGTACCACGGTGCGGTCCTGGTTGACGCTCACCGAGGCAACCGTCCATCCGTTGGGCAGATCGCCGATGCAGGGGACGATCTGCGCAGTCGGCACGGATTGTGCCGCGATCAGGCCCGATCCCGCCCCCTCGCAGAACGGGGCCCGAACGGTGGCGGTCGGCATGGGCGAGGGTGAGGTCAGCCCGATGGTGGACAGGTTGCCGAGAATGATGGCCGCGACCGCGAGCGTCAGCATCAGAACCCACGCGGTCAGACCGACCCGGCGCAACGACCAGCGCTGGATCGACACGCGCCGACGGGTAGGAGCGAGCTCCCGGAACGCGCCGAGCAGGTCACGGCTGTCGCTTCGCACGTCGGCCCGCAGGGCGGACGGCAGCGTCACGCCTCGCGAGGCGGCGAATGCCTCCGCGATCTCGTCCTCGGAGAATCGCTGAAGGGCTCGCTCGTACACGCGCGCGGGCGAGGAGCCGAGGGCGAGGACGAGCATCATGTTCGCCAGGTCGACAGCTTGTCGCCACGGCGAGGGACGGATCTCGCCGAATGCCACATCGATCACCCGGAGCTGCCCGTCCTGGACCATCAGGTTGGCTGGTTTGATGTCGCGGTGGGCCAGCCCGGCCCTCCACAGGCGAGCCACCACGGCGAGGCCCTCGTCGATGAGCTCGTCGGTCACCTCCGCATCGCTGATCTCCACCGCGTCGTGGAGGAATTCGTTCACCAGCAGATACTCGCGGTCGGGGGTTATCTCGACGATGCCGTACGGCTCGGCGGTGGGGATGCCGGCCCGTCGCATCACGTGGAGCATGTAGTCCTCGTGTTGCACGAGGCGCCGGACCGAGGTGTAGCGGGTCTCGTCCTCGAGTCGACCGTAGACCAGGGTCCGGAAGAGCTTGTAGGACCGGTCCGACCGGAGGTGGCTGCGCGCATAGAGCTTGGCGAACAGCTCCGTCGGGCCCTCCTCGTCGACCGCGTCGCCCCGCTCGACCACGATGCGCAGCGGTGTCGATCCGGCCGAACCCTCGAGGCCCACCGGTTCGATGTGCATCACCTCGACGCCCAGTTGGTTCCGCAAACCGAGCCGAATGGCCTCACCACGCGGTCCCGTCACGTCGAGATGAGCGGTTTTACCCTGGCGGTAGGCGACCTTGAAGACGGCCTCGGGTGCCACCAGCCGGTACAGCAGCATCGTGAACGCCACACCGACCGTCACCCCCGCGAGGATGTCGGTTGGATGCTCGACGCCGGTGTACAGCTGGGCATACGCGAACACCGCGAAGGCGAAGACCGAGAGCGTCCACCAGCCCCGGCGCCAGCGACCGGGCGGAATGAGGGTGAGGGCGGCCGCCACGAGTACGGCTGCGAGCAGACCCGACGGGCGGGAGGGCTGTGCGAAGCCGTCCCAGTCGCCGATCTGGCTCACCCCGAGCGGGCGAGGTCGATCTATCGGCCCTGCCGCGACATTTAGGTTGGTGATGATCGCCCCGAGCGTCGTGACCGCCAGCAACGAAGCCGGGAGCAAAAGGACATGGCGGATCCGCCGCACCGCGAGTCCCGCCACGATCGTCACCCACGCGATCACCGGCGTGGCCCAGTGGACGCCGACCTCGTTGACCCGCTGCATGGTGGGCGTCAGCCAGGAGGCGCGAGTGTCGACCACCGGAGCCATCACGTCGAGGTCGATCTCGGTGATCGTGACGGGGCCCTGCTCGGTGAGGAAGACCCAGCCCCACAGCACCATCCAGAACAAGAAGGCGCACAACCAGCCGATCGCGACCTTGTTGAGCTGGCGGGGAAGCGGCGGCGGCTCTCCGGATGGCCGGCGACCACGGCGGCCCGGTCGATGACCGGGTACGGCATGCTCCGGCCCGTGCCGCGGTGGGCCGGGCGCTTCCCCCTCCACCCGGTCATCGGTGTCGGTCATGGCCCGCTGCGCTCGATCCTGCTGTGGGAGACTCGGGCGATGTGTGGCCGGCGGAGATCGAACCGCGTGGCAGCCCTCGCTGTAGTCCTGTGCGTCGTCGTCTCCTGTGGCCAGAGCGACGGGGATAGGCAGGAAGTGAGCACTGCCGTCGATGATGCCACGGCCGCGTTCCGGGTCGGCATGTTCGACTTCGCCGAGAGCAACGTGCTCGCCGAGTTGTACGCGGCGGCACTCGAGCGCGCGGGGGTTCCCGTGCGGCGGGTCTCGGTGAGCGGGCCCCGCGAGATCATGGCCCCCGCATTGTTGCAGGACCAGGTCGACCTGCTCCCCGAGTATCTCGGCACCGCGACCAGCTACTACGGACACGCCCAACCCGACGCCGCACCGGCCACGGTGGAGCGCCTCCGCTCACTGCTCGAGCCCCGGGGTCTGACGGCGCTCACCCCATCCACCGCAGAGAACACGAACGTCTTCGTTGCGCTCGCGACCTCGGGCCTGGGGCCGCGTCTCAGCGATCTCACGACGGTCGCGCCCGACCTTCGGCTCGGCGCCCTGGCCGAGTGCCGCGATCGCCCGCTCTGTCTCGTCGGGCTGGCGTCCACCTACGGGCTCCGGTTCGCGGAGTTCGTGCCCCAACCGTCTGTGTCGATCACCGCTGAGGCCCTCCGGCGCGACGAGATCGACGTCGGCCTCATGTTCTCCACCAACCCCCACCTCACCGAGGAGTTCGTCGTCCTCCAGGACAACGAAGACCTGCAGCCTGCCGAGAACGTGGTTCCGGTGGTTCGACTCGACGCACTCGATCGGTGGGGAACGAACCGTGTCAGTGCCGCGGTCGATGCGGTGTCCTCCGCCCTGTCCACCGAACAGCTGCGATCGCTCAACCGTCGGGCACTCGACGACGGCCCCGCTGTCGCCGCCCAGGAATGGCTGGCCGAAGGAGCTCTCGCCGGTTGAGCGCGCCCAGTCCGGGACGTTCGACCCTGCATCAGAAGCGGCGAACGTGGTGGATTCGTGTTTCACGACGCTTGGTGGGACGGAGATCGAGATGACTGCGGTTCAGACAGCGGCGATGGCGGCAACCGCGACAGGGCTCACAAAGGTCTACGGCGAGGGCAACACACAGGTCGTTGCGCTCAACGGCGTGGACATCGGTTTCGAGGAACGGAAGCTGACAGCGATCATGGGCCCCTCCGGGTCGGGGAAGTCGACGCTGCTGCACTGCATGGCCGGGTTGGACTCCGTCACCAGCGGCGAGGTGCGCATCGGCGACACGGCGATCTCGGAGCTTTCCGACAAGGACCTGACGCTGCTGCGTCGCCAGCGGCTGGGCTTCATCTTCCAGGCGTTCAACCTGGTACCCACGCTCACGGCCGAAGAGAACATCCTCCTCCCACTGCTGCTCGGCGGCCGCGAACCCGATCGCGACTGGGAAGACCGTGTGATCGAGAGCCTCGGTCTGGATGATCGGGTCCACCATCGGCCCGACGAGCTGTCCGGAGGTCAGCAACAGCGGGTTGCGGTCGCACGAGCGCTGGTGTCGCGGCCCGACATCATCTTCGCCGACGAGCCGACCGGCAACCTCGACTCGGCCAGTGGACAGGAGGTGCTCGGCTTCCTGCGTCGGGCGGTCGACGACTGGGAGCAGACCGTGGTCATGGTCACTCACGATCCCAAGGCCGCCTCCTATGCCGATCTCGTGGTGTTCCTGCGCGACGGGAAGGTGGTGGGCCACATCGACGATCCCACCGCAGACGCCGTGCTCGACCGCATCCGGACCCTCGAGGCCTGATCTGCCATGGCCCAGATGATCAGGCTCAGCCTCCGCAACCTGGCCCGCAACAAGCTGCGGTTCGCGCTCACGACCTTCGCAGTGCTGCTGGGAGTGAGCTTCGTGGTCTCGTCGTTCGTGCTCACCGACGGGCTGCTCGACACATTCGACAACCTCGTCGAGGAGGCCAACGCCGACATCGACGCGCAGGTTCGCGCCGCTTCGGAGTTCGAGGAGAGCGACTTCGCCGAGCAGCGCTTCGACGAATCCCTCGTCGAGGACGTCGCGGCCGTCGACGGTGTCGTCGAGGCCCAGCCCGGCCTGGAGAGCGCCAAGATCATCCCGATCAAACCCGATGGTGACCCACTGCAGAACGGGCCGCCGGTCCTGTCGTTCAACTGGATCGACTCGGTGCTGAGCCCCCTCAAGCTGGTGGACGGCGAGGAGCCCGACGAGCCCGGCCAGTTCGTCATGGACGAGGGAAGCGCCGACCGCGAGGACTTCGTCGTCGGTTCGACCTATCAGGTTGCCGGCGGGCCGGAAGGACTCGAGCCCTTCACCCTGGTCGGGCTCACGCGATTTGGCGACGAGAACCAACTCGCCGGCGCCACGTTGCTGTCGTTCCCGATGGACGATCTGCAGCGCCTCGACGGCAGCGAGGGGTTGATCGAGTGGATCGATGTCGACGGCGAGGAGGGCGTCGACAACGAGACACTGATCGACCGGCTCGGCTCGGCGCTCCCGCCCGAGGTCGACGTGGTGAGCGGCAGCGTCGTCGTCGAGGAGGACCAGGACGACTTCAGCGAGATCATCGACATCTTCGGCAACATCCTGCTCGCGTTCGCCCTGGTGGCGGTGTTCGTGAGCACGTTCATCATCTCCAACACGTTCAACATCCTCCTGGGTCAGCGGGTTCGCCAACTGGCGCTGCTGCGGGCGCTGGGCGCCAGTGGGGCGCAGGTGCGCTTCGGCGCCCTCTTCGAGGCGCTGATCGTCGGGGCGGTCGCATCCGTGTTGGGTCTCGGCGGCGGCATCCTGCTCGCCCTCGGGCTGCGGGAGTTGATGGCCGCGATCGGCGTCGAGTTCCCGGCCTTCCCGGTCATCATCGCGCCCCGCACGGTGATCATCGCGCTGCTGGTCGGCGTGGGTGTCACGCTGGGGGCCTCGCTGTCCCCGGCCCGCCGGGCGGCCACGGTGCCGCCGGTGGCCGGCATGCGGGCCGGATTCCGCTTCGGCTCGGGCGAGGGCACCCGACGCACGATCATCGCCGTCGTGCTGGCCGTGTTCGGCGCCGCCTTCGTCGGCTTCGGTCTGTTCGGCGACCCCGGGAGCACCATCCTGCGTGTCGTCCTGCTGGGCGGCGGGTCGGTGCTGGTGTTCGTCGCGGTGTCGATGTTCGCGCCCCTGTTCTCGAGTCCCTCCGCCTCGTTCCTCGGCCTGCCCCTGGAACACGTCCCCGGCCGGCGGATCACCGGTCACATGGCCCGTGAGAACGCGGCCCGCAACAACAAGCGCACGGCGTCGACCGCCGCGGGACTGATGATCGGCCTGGCCCTCGTCGCCATGGCCACCGTGGTGGCGACGTCGCTGAAGGAGTCGATCCGGGGCGAGCTCGGGTCGACGCTCAGCGGTGACTACCTGGTGACCGCCGGCACCGGCCCCGACGGCGGCACGTTCGGCAACGAGCTGATCACCGTGATCGACGAGCTGCCGGTGTTCGACGAGGTCGCGGCGGTGCGCTACGGCAACATGCGCATCGACGGTGACACCAAGCAGGTGGTGGGCACCGATGTGACCGTGCTCACCGACCTGCTCGCCGTCGGCGTCCTCGAGGGCGACCCGGCCGCAGCCG
>JAOTZB010000200.1 GCA_029861625.1 Acidimicrobiia bacterium | reverse complement strand
ATAGCGATGATGCCGATCGATACGATCATGTCGCGGTCGATGAGCCGGTCCTGTCGGCTCCGGGGGCGACGTCGCATCACCGCGGGGTCGAGCGGATCGATGCCGAGCGCGAGCGCAGGGCCGCTGTCGGTCAACAGGTTGATCCACAGGATCTGCGTCGCGGCGAGCGGGGCGATCACCCCTTCTTCCCCGGCTTCGAGACCGATCACGGTGGCGAACACCACGCCCAGGAACATGGTGAGCACCTCGCCGGCGTTCGACGACAGCAGGTACCGGATGAAGCTCGCGATGTTGGCGAATATCGAGCGACCCTCCTCGACTGCGGCGACGATGGTCGCGAAGTTGTCGTCGGTGAGGATCATGTCGGCCGCGCCCTTCGACACGTCCGATCCGGTCACGCCCATCGCGATGCCGATGTCGGCCGCCTTCAGGGCCGGCGCGTCGTTCACACCATCGCCCGTCATGGCCACGACGTCCCCCTCGGCCTGGAGTGCCTCGACCAACATGAGCTTGTGCCGCGGCGCAACCCGGCTGAACACCGACGACCCGTCGATGAGCGGGCCGAAGTCCTCGCCGGCACGGTCGAGGTCCTCACCGGTCAAGGGACGCCGATCCGCATCGTCGATGCCCACCTGGCGGGCGATGTTGGCGGCTGTTCGCGGGTGGTCGCCGGTGATCATGATGACCCGGATGCCGGCGAGCTGGGCTTCGTCGACGGCCTCGTCGATGTGGGGCCGGGGCGGATCCATGATGCCCACGATTCCGAGCAGCGTGAGATCGCGCTCGTCCGCGTTCGCGAGCGAGATCGAGTCGACCGTTCGGTACGCGATCGCGAGCGTCCTGAGGGCCTCGTCGGCGAAGGCTTCGATCGTTCCGGTCCAACGATCGAGATCGATGGGCTCGGCCGGCTCGTCCATGGTGCGACCGCTCGTGTGGGTACACAGCGGGAGCACGAAGTCCGGCGCGCCCTTTGTCACCATCAGGAGTCGTCCCGGGTGGTGCGCGTCGCGGTTGAGCGTGGTCATCCGTTTCCGGTGAGAGTCGAACGGAATCTCGCCGACGCGCTCGTATCGAGTTGCGAGCGCACCGACATCGAGACCGGCCTTTCCTGCCGCTGCAACCAGCGCCGCTTCCGTAGGGTCGCCGACGGCGCGCCACTCCGACCCGTCGTGACGCACGCTCGCGTCGGACGCCAGCACGGCCGCCGTGAGGGCCGACATCGCACCGTCCGCCTCTGCGGTGCCGCCCGGCTCGGTCGACACGTTGCGCGCATCGGGGCCATCCTCCGCGGTGGCCGCAGCGCGAACGTCGCCATCGGGGCCGTAACCGCTTCCGGTGACCTCGTAGGCCATCGATGGCGTCGCCAACCTCCGGACGACCATCTCGTTGCGGGTCAAGGTGCCCGTCTTGTCGGTGCAGATGACCGTGGTCGAACCGAGCGTCTCTGCGAACGGCAGTCGTTTCAGCAGCGCGTTGCGCCGTGCCATTCGCCGGACCCCCATCGCGAGGACCAACGAGAGCACGGCAGGCAGGCCCTCGGGAACCGCCGCGACCGCCAGCGAGACGCCGATCAACAGCAGCTCGACGGCTTCGGAGCCCGATTCGACTCCCGACACCAGCACCGTCACGGCGACCACGACGGCGACGATGACGACGACGGCGATGCCCAGCAGGCGCCCGACTCGGCCGATCTCGCGTTCTAGGGGGGTCGGTGGCTCCTCGGTCTCGCCGAGCAGCACGGCGATGTCGCCGACCTCGGTGGACATGCCGGTGGCGGTCACGATCGCACTGCCACGGCCGGATGTGATCGATGTGGCCGCGAACACCATGCTGGTGCGGTCTCCGAGGCTCGCCGTGTGGTCGACGGGCGCCGGGTCCTTGTGGACCGGTTCGCTCTCGCCCGTGAGGACGGCCTCGGCCGCGGACAGCGAGTGGGCCGAGACCACCCGGCCATCTGCGGGAACCGTGTCGCCAGCGCGGAGGACCAGCACGTCGCCCGGCACGAGGTCGGCGGTGTCGACATGGTGCTGGCGCCCGTCGCGGATCACCGTGGCGGTCTCGGTGACCATGCTCCGGAGCTGGGCCACGGCCGTCTCGGCGCTGCGCTCCTGGAAGACGCCGATTGCGGCGTTCGCGATCATGATCGAGGCGATCACCAGGGCGTCGAGGGGAGCACCGGGAGAGCCATCGAGAACCCAGGCAACGATCGAGATGACGATGGCACCGGCGAGGAGCAGGACGAGCGGGCTCCGGAACTGGCCGAGGACCTGCCGCCACCAGGTCGGGCCGGGTGGTTCGTCCATCACGTTGGGTCCGACCGCGAGCAGACGCTCCTCGGCGACACGCTGGCACAGTCCGTCGTCGACGTCGGAGCCCAGCTCTTCGACGACCGCGTCGACAGGGCGCCCGTGCGGGCGCGAGGGCGGTACGAGCATCACCGAGGCCATGCGCGACGGGTCGACATCATTCGATCGTGCTGGCAGTGAGAACCGCTCTGTAGGGCCAAAGTGCCCCTGGGCACGGTCCATGCGCCTCGCCCGGGCACGCGCGGACGCCTCGGCGGCCGTCGGCGGAGGTGAAAGGCGGTCACGCCCACCGTAGAGTCTGCGATATGCCCCCCTTCGGAGGAGCCGCTCTGTCGAGCGAGCTCGCGCTCGCGCTGATCGACTTCGCGCCCGACGGCGTCGTCGTCGTCGACGACGAGGGCACGATTCTCAGCGTCAACCGGCGGCTGGGCGAGCTCTTCGGCTACTCGACCGACGAGCTCGTGGGAGCGTCGATCGACGTGTTGGTCCCCGAGCGGTTCCGAACGTCCCATGTCGCCCATCGAACGCATTTCGGCGCGACGCCCGAGGTTCGCACGATGGGCATCGGCCGCACTCTCCCGGGGCGCCGACGCGACGGGAGCGAGCTGGTCGTGGAGGTCGGGTTGAGCCCGATGCACATCGACGACGGCCCGAGGGTCGTGGCGATCGTGCGAGATGTCTCGGAACAGGCCGCGCTGCGGGCCGAAGCCGACTTGATCCAACAGACTGTCGATGCGATCCGTGACGGCGTGTTCATGTTCGACTCGGCGACCCTTCGGTTCACCTACGTGAACGCCGGCGCCACCATCCAGACCGGCTTCTCCACCGACGAGCTGCTCGAGATGACGCCGCTCGACCTGACGCCCCGGTTCAGCGACGAGAGCTTCCGCGCCGTGCTCCGGCCACTGCTCGACGACGAGTGCGACTCGATCGAGTTCGAGACTGTCCACCGGCGCGTCGACGGTATCGAGATACCGGTCGACATCATCCTCCAGTATCCGGTGCTGGGCGATGAGGGCCTCGACCGACCTCTGATTGCGCTCGCGCGCGACATCAGCGAGCGCAAGACGGCCGAGGAGCGACTGCGAGCGAGCGAGGCGGCCTTCCGTCGAGCGTTCGCCGATGCGCCGGTCGCGATGGCCGTGACCGACCTCGACGAGCACGGGAACCGATCGATCACCGAGGTCAACAAGGCGCTCGAAGAGCTTCTCGGATATCCGGCCGAGGATCTGACGAGAATGTCGTTCTCCGACATCACCCACCCCGACGACGATGACCGCGACGTTGCCGCCGCGAAGGCGATGGTCGCCGGCATCGCGGTCGACCACCATGTCGAGAAGCGCTACCTGCGAGCAGACGGCACGCATCTCTGGGCCCAGTTGCACACCGCGGTCCTCGAGCGGGGGGACAGTCGAGCGACCGTGCTCGCCCACATCATCGACATCTCCCATCGCAAGCTGGCCGAGAAGGCACGCGATCGCTACGAACGACAGACCGAGCTGATCAGCCAGCTCAGGCTCCGGCTGCTCGGCAACGAGCCGCTCACGGTGATGCTCCAGGGGATCTGTCACGACGTCCGAGCGAGCGAGCTGGCGTCGGACGCGCTCGTTCTCGAACGCACCGACCGGGAAGGAGCGATCGCGGCGTGGGGCGAAGCGGCGCGGCCCGGGCCCACCGAGCTCTCGCGGGTCGGCATCGTGGAGGCCATGACCGCCGAGGGCTCGCGCGATCGCGAACCGGTGGTACTTCGAACGTTCGATCGCGATGTCGGTGCCGATCGGCAGTTGCTCGACGTCCTCCATGCCGACGTTGTCGTCATCGGCTCGCTCGGACAGGAGCGGGCGCTCGCCCTCGCGTGCGGCGATGCGGCCGGGGCCGACGACGGCGAGCTCGACATGCTCACTCGATTGGTGGTCGAGGTCGGCGAGGCCGTCGAGCTCTCCGACGCTCGCGCCAACCAGCAACGGGTGGGCCTGCTCGAGGACCGAGAACGCATCGCGACCGATCTCCACGATGTGGTCATCCAGCGGCTGTTCGCGGCCGGGATGCGACTCCAGGCCGCAGTCCCGCTGGCGGAGAGCCCGGTGCAGGAGCGCCTTTCCGCCGTCGTGGACGAGCTCGACCGGACCATCGCCGAGATTCGTGACACGATCTTCGCCCTCAATGACCAGACTCACCACGGGGCGCCCCTCTCGGCGCGGATCGAGGAGACGGTGCGGGCCAACGAGCAGGTTCTCGGGTTCCGCCCGTCACTTGCCGTCGATCTCAGCGTCGACCGCGTTGGCGGCGAGGTCGCTGAGCACATCGTTCCCGTCGTCACCGAGATCTTGTCGAACATCGCCCGACACGCCGAGGCGAGCGCCGTCGACATCGTCGTCCACAACACGAACCGACGGCTCACGATCACGGTGATCGACGACGGTATCGGCATCGACCCCGAGGCGCAGCGAGGGAACGGCCTCGACAACCTTGCTCGCCGTGCACGCGACCTGGGCGGCGGCTTCAGCGTCGGACCGAACACCGATGCCGCCGGAACGACAGCGCACTGGTGGGCCCTCGTCAACTGACGTTACGGGTCGGCGCGAACGTGATGATCTGCGGGACCTAGGTCCCTGGTCGGTCAGCGCGCCGATCGTGCATGGTGGGCGAAAGGGATGTGGAGGGCCCACGAATGAGAGAGTCGTACGCGATTCCTGGAGATGCTCGTCTCGGGCGCCGGGTCACGGGATCCTGAGCCGGGCAGTGCGTGAGGACCCAATGGGAAGCGAAATCGGGCTGGCACGCAGCCGTCGTCTCGTCCACGATTTCGTGACCGCGCCGCTGCCGTTGGAGACGGTGTTGCCACGCCTCGACAACGAGCCGTCGCCGATCCCGACACTGGTGCAGGCCGCGGCCTGGTGGCCCGATGGCGACCGGCCCGTCGCACCCCTGCTCGCGAGCGGCGAGGTCGTACCGGAGCTCACTACTCCTCGACCCCGGACTCGCCCCAGCCCGGCCGACATCTTGGTGGCGACGACGCGCGACCGCGGCGACGGATGCTCGTTCCGACTCAGCTGGCCCGAGCGGCTCAATCGCCTCCCGCCCTTCGATGGCGAGCTCGTCGTGCTCGAGGCCGCTCCCGACCACACCTGGATCGGTCTCGAAGGGGCGATCTCGTTGTTGATGGGCGCCGGTCGGTCCGAACAGGAGCATCGCGAGGCCCAGATCGCGATCCGTCGCTTCCTCACGAACCTGTCGTACGCCGTGACGACCGAGGATCGCTGATCAGGCTCTGTTCGGCGGCGTCGCGGGCCGGGCTTCAGGCCTCACGCATGCGTTGTCGTTCGTCGATTCGGGCGGCAGTCGCAGCGGCTTCGGTCCGTCGCGACATGCCGAGCTTGGCGAGCAGGTTCGACACGTAGTTCTTCACCGTCTTCTCGGCCAGGAACAGCTCGTCGGCGATCTGGCGGTTCGAGTAGCCCTCGCCGATCAGCTCGAAGATCCGGTGTTCTTGTGCGGTGAGGCTGTCGACCCTGCCCTCGTCGCTGTTGCGGAGGCGCTCGAGGGCCATTCGGACCTCGGCGCCGTCGAGCAGCTGTGCTCCGGCGGCGAGCTTGCGGATCGACTCGGTGAGGTCGTTGCTGCGGATCTGTTTGAGAACGTAGCCGGCGGCGCCGGCGATCGAGGCGTCGACCATGGCATGGTCGTCCGCGAACGAGGTCAGCATCAGGCACGCAATCTCGGGATGTTCGGACCGGAGGTCTCGGCACACCTCGATACCCGTTCCGTCCCCGAGCCGCACATCGAGCACGGCGACATCGGGAGCTGCCGCCCCCACGGCCTCGACGGCGCCGACGGCGCTTCCGTGGTCGCCGACGACCTCGAGATCGGGTTCGGCATTGATGAGCTCGGCGATCCCACGGCGGACGACTTCGTGATCGTCGAGCAGGAACACCCGTATCGAAGATGACTCGTCGGACATGTGCTTGAACACTACCCGTCGGGCCACACGTGCGACGCAACGCCGGGGTCGTCATCGTGTCGTGACGCGCCGGAAACGCCCTCGTCCCGGATCCGTCAGCCGATCGTGGTCTCGTCGGCCGCCGGCTCGGCCATGCAGGCACCCAACAGATCTGCTGCCTCGGAGAGCGTGTCCTCGAGGTCGTGAACCGTCGACAGCACATAGGCTTCCGGCCATGGATCGTGCATCGTCGCGAGCGCGTCGGCGATGCGATCGGTCGCGTCGGAAGGACCGCCGTCGGCGCGCAGCCGGGCCGAGATCCGGTCGTGCGCCGTCTCCGGGTCGACGTTGCACTTGATCTCGATCAGCTGAGCCCCGTGCGCCAGGGCCACCGTGCGGGCCGCCCGGCGATGGTCCTGGCTCGTCCACGAGGCGTCGAGTATCACGCTCTCGCCGGCGGTCATGAGCAGGCCCGCCTCCCGCAACAGCTCGTCGTAGGCTCTGGCCGTCATCTCCGGTGTGTAGATGCCCTCGTCGACCTCGGCGAAGGCATGTTCGTCGTGGCCGATGCCCGCGATGTCCTTCCGGATCTCGTCGGTCATGAGGTGGCTGCAGCCGAACTGGGCGCTCAGGTGTTCCGCCACGGTGGTCTTGCCGACGCCCGGAGGACCGCCGACGAGGATGAGACGGACCCGGGCCCGCTCCAGATGGTGGAGCGGGCCCGGGTCCGTCT
>JAOTZB010000199.1 GCA_029861625.1 Acidimicrobiia bacterium | reverse complement strand
CTACGGCCACCATGTAACGGGGCCGGGCTCGGCGGTAGAGCCGAAGGTCGCAACCGACTGTCCACCACCACGAAATTGCGGCGGTCACGCGCGCGTAGCGCGCGCCATCGCCGCAATTTCGTGGGGTGGGGTGGGGTGGGCAGCTAGGAGGTGAGGGCGGTCATGACCTCGACCCAGCTCTGGAGATGGGTGTCGCCGAGGTGGACCTCGACCGCCCGATCACGGGCGGCCGCGCCGAGTTTCGACCGGAGCTCGTCGTCGCCGAGCAGCCGGACGAGCGCAGCGCCGAACTCGCCGAGATCGGTCGGGTCCTTCACGAGCAGGCCGGTTTCGCGATCGATGACCTGCTCGACGATCCCTCCGACCGCGCTGGCGACCACCGGCGTCCTCTTCAGCATCGCTTCGGCGACCGTCAGGCCGAATCCCTCCGCGAGGCTCTTCTGCGTGACGATCGCCGCGTGCCGCTGGAGGGCGTTGACGATGACGGCGTTCTCGTCGAGGTCGTGCATCGGCAGACAGACGAGCTGGACACGACGGCGCACTGCATGGGGAAGCGCGCGCCAGGCTTCCCAACAGGATTGCAGCACCTGCCCGCCCTCGGGATCGTCGGCAACTGCGGTGACGGTCGGCCCGGCCAGCACCAGCTCGACATCGCTGACGCCGTCGACGTGATCGGCGAAGGCCTGCATGACGCCGATCATGTCCTTCATGACGTCCCAGCGTGAGACCTGGACCACCATCAGAGACTCGGGTGTGGCCGGCGGGCCCGTCCGGAAGACGTCGCAGTGGCGTTCCACTCTGGCGACCGAACCGTCGTTGCGGCGGAACGTCGTGTCGCCCGGCCGCCCCGCCAGGATGCCGACGTGGGTGAGGATGGCCTCGACGGTCTCGTCGCTCAGCTCCTGGTTCTTGGGGGAGAAGGGGTCGATCGAGGGCCAGATGGCGGTCGTGCGCTCGGGCGGGATCCACGGCGGCGGGAAGCCGGGATCGGTGAAGACGTAGTGATCGACGAACGGCTCGAGGTATGGCCGCAGGAAGGTCCAGCCCTGCTCGCTCTGCGCGTTCTGCTCGTCGATGCCCACGTGGCACCGCCACGCGACCTGACAGCCCAGGTGCTTGGCGTGTTCGGCCAGGCCCGCGGTCTGCGGGTCGTGGAGGATCACGAGATCGCCGGGCCGCAACATGGCCGCGAGGTCGTCGTGTTCGGCCTGCAGCGTCTCGGCGTACACGTGGTGTTCGGCCTCGCCGAGCGGGCCGCCGTCGCCTGACCCGCCGTACAGGTGGTTGTGGATGCGTTTGGTGAGCTCGAAGAAGGCGGGCGAGCCCTCGATGACCACCCATCGGGTGTCGATGGCCATGCCCCGCACGTACCCGAGCAGGACGTGGAGCATCTCGGCCACACCACCGCCTGCGGCGGTGGAGTTGATGTTGACGATGCTGCGTCCGGCGAGCAGTTCGGTGGCGAGCGCGGCGGTGTTCACGAAGACATCGGTTCGTTCGCGGCCGATGACGGTCTCGAATCTCCGTGGGTCGCGAGCGACGATGCTGACCTCGTGCATGCCGGTTCCCTCAGGTTGCGGGTTGTGGACCGGGCAGGAGACGACCGCTGACCTCGTCGGGATGGATCTCCACGAGGAAAGGTGTGTCGCCGGCGGCCCAGCTCGCCGGCATCCGTGGTTCGACCTCGGCCCGACGGTCGGGGTCGGTGATCATCCGAGCCTGGCCGACGACGATAACGCTCCAGGCGTCGCCGGTTGCAGGGTCGATGCCGTCGATCTCGAGCGCCACCGATGGGCTGGTGAACACGCCGTCGAGCTTCGCGCCCTCGCCTGTTCGGAAGACGACGACATCGTCGTGGACGAGGTAGTTCACAGGGAAGACGAACGGGTTACCCCTGATGACCACCGCGACACGTCCCAGGTCGTGGGTCTTCAGCCGCGTCCAGCAGTCGTCGTAGTCGAGAACCCCGGCTGTCCCTGCCATGGCCCGACAGGACCACGGTCCTGTCGGGGCGGGGTAGGGCCGAAGGTCATCGGCCACCAGCGGTGACCGAAGTGAGACGTTGCTCGTGCTGGGGTCCCGGGGCTCAGTCGGTCGCGAACGGCGGGTAGTCGTCGGTCAGCAACAACGCATATGCGCTGATGCGGACGTACACGCGCAGCATCTTCATGACCCACGAGCGCAGGCCATCGGGCCAGCGTCCGGTGAACAGCACGGCGAAGAACGAGAGGAACCAGCAGATGACGCCGACGATGGCGATCAGGAGGAAGTAGAGGATCGCGGGGATGATCCAGAAGAGCCGCAGACCGACGGTGAGTCGGTTGCGGTTCTCCAGCGCGGGTCGGCAGGTGACCTGGACTGCGCTCCCGCCCGGCTCCTCGGCCGCCATGGCGAAGTCGAACGGCGGGTATTCGTCGTAGAGGAACCCGGCGTAGAGCTCGGCGCGGGCCGTGTATCGGATGATCATGACCTGGAAGTTGGCCAGACCTGCCGGGAGCCGGCCGGTGAACAGGATCACGAACCACGAGATGATCGCGATCGCTCCGGCCGCGTACTCGAGGGCGCTGGCAATGATCAGGTGCGGGATGGCGAGGATCCACTGCACCAGCGCCCGCCAGTTGGCCACCCTGTCGGGTGTCGTGACGTCGATTGTCGCCGGATAGTCCATGGTGGCCTCCCGTTGCGGTAGGGCTCGCGGAGCAACCTAGTCAGCGGCGCGTCGAGCGGCCAGGGACCTTCGACACATGCACGCGAGCGAGAGCTGTCGCGGCCGTGCGTGGCTGCCGGGGACCTATGCCTCTGCCGGTCGGCGAGCGGCCGGGCGAGGCTCGACCATGCGTCGGCGCGGTTCGGAGGATGGCATGGGCGTGGTGATCGAGGCCAGGGAGCTGAGCGGGATCCATGGGCCGATCGCGGCGATCGCGCTCGCCCTCTTCTTGGCGGCGTCGTGTTCCGGCGACGATCGCGGCTTCCGAAGTGAGGTCGCCGAGGGCACCGACGACCGTGAGATGTTCAACGACGAGGACAACGGCGTTCGTGCGATGGTCGCCGACTGCTTCGTGACCGAATCGCCAACCGAGGGTCGCCGCTATCGCACGACCGTCGAGGTGGTGAACGAGTCGAACACCGCACGGACGATCACCGTCACGATCGGAGCCGACCTCGGGCGGGGCGGTGTCAGCGAGGCGTTCGAGGTCCCGAGCGGAGCGACGGACGCGTGGTCGGTCGCGTCCGACGAGGAGACGAGCGACCCGGTCGGCGACGTCGAGTGTGCCGACTACATCACCGGCGTCGAGCTCACCGTCGAGCCCTGACGACACGCCGGCTCGAGCCCCCATTCCCTCACCTCGTGACCACGGCGACGCCTCAACCACCTGACTGACGGTCGAGGGTGAAGATCACGTTGTGGCCGGTTGGTGCCGCCGAGAGTCCTGCGGTGTCGGTGAACCGGGCAAGAAGATCCACCGCAGCGTCGGTGTCGGTACCAGACGACTCGGTCTGAACGATGATCCCGTCGAAGTCGAGCTCTCCGTCGAACGTGACGGCCGCGAGTCCGAGCCCATCCAGGTCGCCCGATGCTCGGATCGAGACGATGAGCTTGCCGCCGCTCTGATTACCGGTCGAGAGACTCACGTTGTCGTAGCGGTGATGCTCGAAGAAGTAGAAGCTCGTCTCGATGGGTTGACCGAAGCGGTCGCATTCGATCTCGTGGCCGCTCACGCTCCGCCAACTCGTGGGTGTCAGCGGCACCCAGTCGACGACGAGGTTCGGCGCGACCGATCCGTACTCACGCGCGATCTCTTCGAAGTCGATGGTGAACGTCCAGGTCAGAGCGAGCGTGTGGCCGGCTGATGCGTTCTCGAACAGCAGCCCTCGCCACGAGCCCCCGACGGGCATGAGTTCCTCGAGTGTCGGGCCGTCGTCGTTCACACCGTCATCGTTCACGCCGCCATCATCGCGTCTTGCCGAGACGACGCGACGGCGCCGTCGTCGAAAGCCGCGTCGCCGGCATGTGGCCGAACGTCAGTGCCCAATGGCCCTAGGCGGGCCGAGGGCTGAGGCGGAGGCTGTGCCCTCGCGCGACCTGAAAGGCTTCAGCCCTGGGCCTTGACTGCCTCCTGCCACGCCTTGCGATAGTGCTCGATGGCCTTCGGCCAATCGCCGGCGGCCTCGGCGGCCTCGGCCAGGACGACCTCATCTTCTGCCGCCGCGATACGGGAGGCGTCGCCTCCGGCGTCGACAGCCTCGATGAGCTCGCGTTCGGCCAGCACGGCATCCGCCGCGACGAGTGCGCGGATGGCGCTGTCGACCGGACCGGACAACAGTTCGTCGTTCTCGACCTTCGCCAAAGCGATGACCGACTGCCGCTCGCTGTCGAAGACCCGCTTGCCGAGCCCGTGGTCGAGCGAGTAATCGGTCTCCCAGCGACTCGGCTCGAGGCTGTCAACCACCAGGTCGACGGCGTCCTCGATGCGCTTGTCGTCGCCGGCGTCACCACTGGGCAGGAGCGCCGTCAGCTCGGCGATCGTCTGCTCCTTGGCGACGCGGGGGGCGCGGAGCCCGAAGCCGAACGGGAACAGCGGGTCGTAGTCGGGGTCACCGACATTGAGCGGGATCTGCGCCATGTCGCGCGGCCACGTGATGGGGAGACGGCCGGAGAAGCCGTGGTCGCCGAAGAGCACCTCGGCCACACCGTCACCTTCGGTACCCGGTAGCCACGCCGCGACGAGTGCATCCATGTCGTCGAGCTGGTCGGTCACGATCATCGGACGACCGGAGACCACCACCACGACGCAGGGCAGCGCGCCGCACACGGCGTCGATGGCCGCCTGATCGGCGGCGTCGAGGGCCAGGTCGGCGATGAGGTTGCCCACATCGCCGACACCCTCGGCGTATGGCGTCTCGCCCACGACGACGATGCCGACGTCGTGCCCGGCAGTCGGCGCCGAGGCGTCCTGGCTGAAGGTCACCGTGGACGCCGCTCCGACCGTGCCCTCGATGCCGTCGAGGATCGTCGTGCCCGGCGTGGTCGGTCCGCTCGAGCCCTGCCACGAGATCGTCCAGCCGCCCGACTGGTTGCCGATGTCGTTTGCGTTCTTGCCGGCGACGTAGACGTCGAGGTCCTTCGGCAGCGGCAACAAGGCGTCGGTGTTCTGGAGCAGCACCAGTGATTCGCGAACCGCCTGGCGGGCGACGTCGCGATGGGCGGGTGAACCGATGGAGTCGATGTTCGTCCGGTCGGCGAAGGCCTGTTCGAACAAGCCGAGCTCGAACTTCTTCACGAGGATGCGGCGAACGGCGTCGTCGATCCGGGCGGTGGTCACGTTGCCGAGCCCGACCTCCTCCAGCAGGGCGCTGGTGAATCCCCGGTAGTCGAACGGCACCATCACCATGTCGATGCCGGCGTTGACGCCGGTGCGCACGTCGCTGTTGCGGTCGCCCGGGATCTGGTCGATGCCTTGCCAGTCCGACACGATGAATCCGTCGAAGCCGAGCTCGCCCTTCAGTACCTCGTTGTTGAGGAATGCCTGGGCGTGCATCTTCAGAGGCCCGTTGCCGTCGCCGAAGTCGACCGACGAGTACGACGGCATGACCACGCCGACGTCACGGGCGATCGCCTCCTCGAACGGCGGGATGTGGATCTCGCGGAGCTCCTCGAGCGTCGCCTCGGTGATGCCCTGGTCGATGGTGTAGCTGCCGGTGGTCGACGAGCCGAAGGTCGTGCCACCGTCGCCGATCCAGTGCTTGGCCGTCGCCAACACCGTGCCCGGGTCGGCCAGGTCGTCGCCCTGGAGACCGTCGATGATCGTCGTCATCATCGTTGCGAGCGCGGGATCCTCACCGAAGCTCTCGTAGGTGCGTCCCCAGCGTTCGTCGCGGGCCACGCACAAGCACGGTGAGAAGTCCCACGGGATCCCGGTGGCGTAGGTTTCCACTGCCGTCACCCGGCCGATCTCTTCGACGAGCTCGGCGTCACGGGTGGCCCCGAGGCCGATGTTGTGCGGGAAGATCGTTGCTCCGACCACGTTGTTGTGGCCATGCACGGCGTCGACGCCGTAGATCATCGGGACCTGGAGGCGAGTGGCCAGCGCCCGGGCCTGGAAGCCGTCGACCATGTCGGCCCAGGCCTCCGGAGTGTTCGGTGTCGGGGCCGAGCCGCCTCCGCTCAACAGCGCGCCGAGGAGGAAGGCCGTGATGTCGGACTCCGAGTCGAGGGCCGCCCGCTCGATGAGGGTCATCTGCCCGACCTTCTCCTCGAGCGTCATCCGGGAGAGGAGATCATCGACTCGGTCGTCGATCGAGAGCCCGGGATCGAGGTAGGGCAACCCATGGGCGTTCACGACCACGGTGCCCGGTGTGTTCGCGCCGGTGCGCACGTCGGCGGCGACGTCGAGCTGCACCGCGATCGTCTCCGCGGTCTCGTCGTCGGGATCGACGAGTGTCGCGACGCTGAAGGTCTCCACGGTGCCCGGCGAGTCCCCCGCGTCGAAGGTCACCGCCCCGCCGGTGGGGGTGTAGTCGCTGCCGGCGGTCGCGGTGCCGTCGGTCGTGGAGTAGCCGACCGTGACCGGATCGGTGAGCGGCAGGCCATCGGGGGTGTCGAGCACGACGCCGACCGTGGCAGTGTCGCCCTCGTCGAGCAGGTACACGGCCTGGTCGAGGTCGACGAGCGCCCGCGCCGGCGGCGGCGCGAAGCCGAACACCTCCACCTGGTCGAGGAAGAACGTCTGGTCGGGCACGCCGGAGGGGAGCCCCATGGCATAACCCCACATGCGCTCGAGGTCGAGGCTGCCGTTGATCGGCCCCCCGGTGGGCTGGAAGCTGGTTCGCAGCCGGAAGTCCTCGAACGGGATCACGAGCTGGGTCCAGCCCGCGAAGTCATCGGTGAAGAACACCTCCCACAGCTCCGACGCCTCGGCGTTGGCGCCACCGTCCTTGATCTCGAGCTGGATCCGGGGTCCGGAGCCGGGCGGCAACGGCGCGAGGTTGGTGCCGAAGAACCAGAACCGGAAGCCCTCGAGCTCGGACCAGTCCTGC
>JAOTZB010000198.1 GCA_029861625.1 Acidimicrobiia bacterium | reverse complement strand
GCCCCTCGCCGTCACCGGCATCCTGCTCGAGATGGGCGAACACGAGCTCGCGTTCGGCGCCTTCTGGCTGTTCGTCGCGAACGTGGCCGGAATCGTCCTCGCGGCAGCCCTCACGTTCGTCGCCCTCGGCCTGGTGCCCGGCCATCAGCTGCTGTCGGGCAACGGCCGCATCGCGAGCGGCCTCCGTTGGGCGGCGATAGCGGTCATGGTCGTCGTCGTCCCGCTCGAGGTCAGCGGCCCGCTCGAGGTCGGCGGCGGGCTCGACGGGCCGGTCGACGCGATCCCCGAGATCGCCGCCGCCACGACGGCCGTGGTCCAACAGCTCGACCCCGGCGCATTGCCGGTCGACGTCACCGTCGACGAAGCCGCCACCCCGATCCGTGTCGAGGTGATCGTTGCCAGCCCCAACTCGCCGATCGATGCCGCCGTCGTCGCCACCCGGCTCGCCGCCAGCATCGACGAGTCCGTGGTCGTCAGCATCCAGACACTGGCAACGAGTGCCGAGAGCGCATCGGTCACCGGACCCGACTGAGTCGATCTGGGTGGAGCGATGACTGTGCGCGCCGCCTTGCTGGCGCGATGTGCCGGCCCGTGTAGATTGCGTGGCGATCATGGCAGTGGTGAGCTCGGCCCCAACGACGAAATCGACGCTGCCCTGGCCGGTACGAGCGGCATTCGTCATTCTGCTCATCTACCTCTTCCTCGTCGGCGTTTCGTCGCTCGAAGCCGGAATCAGGGTGATGGGCGCCGACACGCAGGAGCGGCTCTTCTCCGGCGTCGACAATCCGCTCGCCGGGCTCTTCGTCGGCGTCCTGGGCACCGTGCTCGTGCAGTCGTCATCGGCGAGCACCTCGGTCATCGTCGGACTCGTAGGTTCGGGCGCCCTCAGTGTCTCCGATGCCGTTCCGATGGTCATGGGCGCGAACATCGGTACCACCGTGACCAACACGCTGGTGGCGTTGGCCCACGTGCGCCAGTCGGCCGAGTTCCGTCGGGCATTCGGCGCCGCGACGGTTCACGACTTCTTCAACGTCCTCGCGGTTGCGATCCTGTTGCCACTCGAGCTGTTCACGGGTGTGCTCACCGATATCGCGCAATGGATCAGCGAACTGCTGGTGGGCTCGTCGGGCAGCGATTGGAAGAGCCCGGTGAAGGAGTGGGTCAAAGAGCCCGTCTCGTGGATCAGGGACTTCTGGGAAGCGCTCGGCGCGTCCGGGAACACGCTCGGAACCCTGATGGTGGTGTCCGGTCTCGGCATCGTGCTCCTCTCGCTCACGTTCATCACGACGAACATGCGGCGACTGGTCGCCGACCGGGTCGAACGTTCGATGAATGCGGTGCTCGGCAAGGGCGGGGGGCTCGTCGCCATGTCGCTCGGTCTGGTCATCACGGTCGCGGTGCAGTCGTCGAGCATCACGACATCGATCCTCGTTCCGCTGGCCGGCGCCGGGGTGATCACGCTCCGCAACGTCTACCCGGTGACCCTCGGAGCGAACGTGGGAACGACCATCACAGCTCTGCTCGCCGCGCTCGCGGCCAGCAGCCCCGACGCGCTCACGGTCGCATTGGTACACACGACCTTCAACATCGCGGGCATTCTGGTGATCTACACAATTCCGTTCATGCGTGATCTGCCGGTGCGGGGAGCCGAGACGCTGGCCGAAATCGCAGTCAAGCGACGCCTCTGGGCGCTCGCATATGTGTTGGGGATGTTCGTGGTCATGCCGCTCGTCGGCGTGGCCATCCTCCGATGAGGGGAGCAAGACAATGGTGATGGCCTTCTTCCGAAAGGGCGACTCCGGGCTCGAGAGCATCGAGAGCCGCATCGTGGCGATGCTCGGCGATGCCAGGCACTCCTTCGACCTCGCCACGCTCGCGGTGGTCAGCGGCGCGGACCCGGACAGCGTCGGTGACGACATACGCAGCACCGACCAGCGCATCAACACAGCCGAGCAGGAGCTGCGCTCCGAGCTCGTCGTGCACATCAGCGTTCAGGGGACCTCGGACATCGGCACGGTGCTCGGGTACACGCTTCTCATCAAGAAGATCGAACGCATCGGCGATCAGGCGAAGAACATCCTCGACCTCGCGGAGGAGGGCGTGTCGTTTGCCGACGCGCCCGACGCCGGTGAGTTCCTCGAGCACCGTCAGGTCGTCTCTGCGTTGTTCGGCGAGACGATCGAGCTGCTGTCCCACGTCGATACCGACAGGTTCGAGGACTACCACTCACGCGTCTACGGCCTCCGCAGTGTCTACGAGAGCAAGGTACGCGAGTACATGCACTCGTCCGAACCGGCCAGCTTCGCGGTGCCCCGCGCCATCTTCTACCGCTACCTCAAGCGAATCGTGGCGAACCTCGGCGGAGTGCTGACGAGCGCGACCGAGCCGCTTCCGCACCAGGACTACTACGACGACGGTCGGACCGATATCGACGACGACTGACCCGGTCGGCTCGGCGCCGGAGCACCGGCAAGAGTCAGAGCTTGTCGATGGTGTCGCCGCGGCTCACCGATCCGGCTTGCACCACCTTGGCGTTGATGCCTCGGAGCTTCAGCTGTTTGCCTTCGGGTGAGTTGACGAACCGAGCGGCGTCGATCCCGTAGCGCTGGCTGAACTTCGCGCAGCCGGTGTGGGGCTGATCGGTGACCTCGATGATCGCCGTGCCGATGGCCAGACGGGTTCGGGGCGGCAGGTTGTCCTCGGTGAGATCGAGGTCGAGGTGCAACTGATCACCCGAGAGCTGCCAACGGTCGCGTGTCTGCGCCATCAGCGCGATTGCTCGGGCGTTGATGATGTTGAGCTGCATGTCGGGGTGCGGGCTGCCGTCGTCGGTGCGCTTGCTGCCGCGCTGGCTCCACGTATCGCCAACAAGGCCCTCGCCGACGTCGAGCTCGCCGACCTCGAGCTCTTCACGCCCGTCGACGGCGGGCCTGCGGACGATGGCCTCGACGGTGCCGCCGTCGACCGGCGACGCACGGATGTGATCGAGCCCTGCGGTGAGCTCAGCGGTGGTCAGATGCTGCATGGCGGTCAGTCTCCCGCATCCGGCGGGTCATCGTCGACCGAGTTGCGTGCGGCCACCTCGCTGCGCTCAGTCGCCCGCGCTGCGCCGGAGGCAAGGGACGATCGCGGCCGCTGCTACGGTCCAGATCAGCACGTCTAGCGCCGCCATCGAGTCGTTCCTCGCGACGCGCTGAGCGACTGGAGAACACCATGCATCCCCCCGCCGCAGCCGAAGATCGCTACACCATCATCTCGTCCGACTGCCATGCCGGCGGGAACATGGCCGCATACCGCGAGTACCTCGACTCCCACTGGCAGGAAGAGTTCGACGCGTGGCGCGGCGGCTACAAGAACCCGTTCCGCGACCTCCAGGACGACGGCAGGTCGCGCAACTGGGACGACGACCGTCGCATCACCGAGATGCACGACGACGGCGTCGTCGCCGAGATCACGTTCCCGAACACCGTGCCGCCGTTCTTCCCGACCGGCGTCCTCATCTCGTATCCGCCGACCGATGCGACCGATATCGAGCGGCGTCAGGTGGGCCTCGATGCCCACAATCGTTGGCTTCGTGACTGGGTCGCAGAGCATCCCAAACGGCGTTGCGGGTTACCGCAGATCTTCCTGAACGACATCGAACGGGCCTGTGCCGAGGTTCGCTGGGCAGCCGACGAGGGCTTCAGGAGCGTCCTGCTTCCGTCGGTCCCGCCCGACCAGGGCATCCCCGGCCTCTACTCGCCGGTCTACGACCCGCTGTGGCAGACCTTCCAGGACACCGGGCTCGTGATCACACAACACGGTGGCTCGGGCACACCCGACTACGGCAGCGACCCGGCGTCGGGACTCATGTACCTGCTCGAGGTCGGGTTCTTCGCGAACCGCAATCTCTGGCACCTGCTCATGTCCGGCGTGTTCGAACGTTTTCCCGAGCTCACGTACGTGATGACCGAACAGGGCGTGGCATGGGCGGTCGACGCGCTGCGTCGCATGGACGCCTACCACCGTCAGATGGTCAGCGGCCGGGTCGGCGAGCTCGGGTTCGGGGCCGATCTCGTGTTGCCGATGAAACCGAGCGACTACTTCGATCGGAACGTGTGGATCGGAGCGAGCTTCCCGAGCCCGTCCGAGGCGGCGGCGTGCCGGCAGCTCGGCGTGCACAAGGTGATGTGGGGCACCGACTATCCCCACCACGAAGGCACCTATCCCTACAGCCGGGAGGCGCTCCGGCGAGGGTTCTGCGACTGGTCGGCGGACGACATGCACAAGATCCTGGCGGTCAACGCGTCTGACGTGTACGGCTTCGATCTCGACGCCTTGGCGCCCGACGCCGCCGAACACGGTCCGACCGTCGGAGAGCTGTCGACGCCGCTCGATCAGATCCCGCCGAAGGCGACGAGCCCCGCGTTTCATCGGCCGTGACCGCCGGGCATCGTGACCGGTGCCGTCGCTCGACCGGCGACATCGACCGATCTCGCGCCGGGCGGTAGGTTCGCTCCACCGAGTCGAAGGGAAGACCATGGCCGACAAGTTGTTCGTCGAAGTCGAGGGCAAGCAGATGGCCTACCGCGAGGTCGGCGATGGCGACCCCATCGTCTTCCTGCACGGCAACCCGACATCGAGTCACCTGTGGCGCAACGTCGTGCCCCACCTGGCCGGCCAGGGCCGCTGCCTGTCACCCGATCTCATCGGGATGGGTGACAGCGATCCCGTCGACGATCCCGGGCCGGACAGCTACCGCTTCGTCGAGCATCGCCGCTATCTCGACGGCTGGTTCGACGCCGTCGGCGTCACCGACCGCGTCACGCTCGTCGTACACGACTGGGGTTCTGCGCTCGGGTTCGACTGGGCCAACCGGCACCGCGACGCCATCCTCGGCCTCGCCTACATGGAGTCGATCGTGCAGCCCGTCGAGTGGGATGCATGGCCCGAAGCGGCCACTGACATCTTCAGAGCCCTCCGCTCCGAGGCGGGCGAGGACATGGTGCTCGACAAGAACCTCTTCGTCGAGGCGATCCTGCCGAGCTCGATCATGCGCACGCTCGGCGACGACGAGATGGCCGAGTACCGCCGACCGTTCGCCGAGCCGGGCGAAGCGAGGAGGCCGACGCTCACGTGGCCCCGCGAGATTCCGCTGGCCGGTGAGCCGGCCGATGTGGTCGAGGTCGTGCAGTCCTACGCCGAGTGGCTGCGCACGAGCGACGTGCCGAAGCTGTTCGTGAACGCCGAGCCCGGGGCCATCCTCACCGGCCCCCAGCGCGAGTTCTGCCGCACGTGGCCGAACCAGCGCGAGATCACGGTGGCCGGTATTCATTTCGTGCAGGAGGACTCACCCGACGAGATCGGCACGGCCATCGCCGACTGGCGGGCGGGCCTGGCGTAGCGGGCCGATGACCCTCGAACGATTCCGACTCGACGGCAGGGCCGCAATAGTCACCGGGAGCGGACGCGGCATCGGAGCGGCGATCGCGGTCGCCTTCGCCGAAGCGGGCGCCGACGTCGTGTTGGCGGCCCGCACTGCATCCCAGCTCAACGATGTGGCGACCCTCGTCCGGGACCACGGGCGAGAGGCCCTCACCGTTGCCGGCGACCTCGACGACCGCGACGCGCTCGCCCTGTTGGTCACGCAGGCCACCGACGCATTCGGTCGGCTCGACATCGTGGTCAACAACATCGGCGGCTGGATGCCCACTGCGTTCCTCGATGTGGCTCCCGGCGACATCGAACGAGCGTTCCACTTCAACGTCGCCACCGCGTTCGACCTCACACAGCTGGCCGCCCCTCACCTGCTTGCGACCAGCGGCAACGTCGTCAACATCACCTCGGCCATCGGGCGCTTCCCCGAGCGCGGCTTCGCCCTCTACGGCACGGTCAAGGCCGCGCTGATCCAGCTCACGAGGAACCTGGCCCGCGATCTGGCCCCGCGGGTCCGGGTGAACGCCATCGCGCCCGGTGCCATCGCCACGGCCGCGCTCGAGATCGTCACATCGAGCCCCGAGCTGGAAGCCGCCATGGTGGCGGCGACGCCGATGCGCCGGATCGGTGCACCCGCCGACATCGCCGCCGCCGCCCTGTACTTGGCATCGGATGCCGCGTCGTATGTCACCGGCAAGGTGATCGAGGTCGATGGCGGCATCGAGGCCTCGAACCTTCCCCTCGGGCTGCCGGATCTCGAGGCACCGCACGAGACGACGGGCCCGTCGTCCAGCTAGCTCAAGCCCACCGGACACTACGAGGAGTCACCCATGTCTGCGTCGCTCGACCCGGTCACGTTGTCGAATCAGATCATCGACACGGGTGAGGTGACGGGCAACTTCAACCGACTCACCCAGGAGTTGACCGAGGTCGCACCGGGCCTTGCCGTGATCGAGTCGTTCTCGCACGTCTGGTTGGTCGAGACCGGTGAAGGGCTGGTCGGTTTCGACACGAGCGGCGTCATCACCGGCGCCGCGGTGGTCGAGGCCATGCGGGGGTGGCGGACCGATCCGGTGCACTCGCTCGTCTACACCCATGGCCACGTCGATCACGTCGGGGGATCGGGAGCGTTCATCGCTGATGCCGACGCACGGGGACATCGCCGACCGACCGTGTTCGGTCATCAGGCCGTCCTGGACCGCCTCGACCGTTACGACCGAACGAATGGCTGGAACCTCGCCATCAACGCGAGACAGTTCGGCGCGACGGAATGGAGCCAGAGCGGCATGGGCGTCGGGGGGCGAGCCGAGCTGGGGGAGCGGTTCCTTCCGGCTGACGCGGCTCGGCCCGACCGGACCTACGACGACCAACTCGACCTGGAGATCGGCGGCGTGACCATGCAGCTCCACCACGCCCGCGGAGAGACCGACGATCACACCTGGACCTGGCTGCCCGACCAGAAGGCCATCTTCTGCGGCGATCTCCTCATCTGGGTGTTCCCGAACGCCGGAAATCCGCAGAAGGTGCAGCGCTACCCGAGCGAGTGGGCGGCCGCATTGCGGGCGATGGTGGCGCTCGACCCAGACATGATCCTGCCGGCCCACGGCTTGCCGGTGATGGGTCCCGAACGCATCGCGACCGTGCTCGGCGATACCGCCTCGGCGCTG